>DASQNN010000471.1:0-6429 GCA_035644955.1 Nodosilinea sp.
GGATAGTTGGAATGTTGGTAAACGCGGCGAAATGCTGCTTTTGCTCGGCAACATAACCGAAGCCTTAGCCGACTTTAACCGTTCCCTTGAGCTTAAAGAAAGCGATTGGACGTTTTACAATCGAGGCCTCGCCCACCACGAACTTAACCAGCCTGCCTTCGCCCAGACCGACTTTCAAAAGGCAATTGAGCTGATGCAGCACGACCTGCAAGCACAGCGAGACAGCGTGCAAGACCTGTTTAACCTGGCAATTTACTACCTGGCCAACGGCCAAGCTGACCTGTCCAAACAAACCTACCAAAAGGGGCTAACCCTTGAGGCTACCCGTGCAAGCCTCCGCGCAGCAGTGCAAGACTTGAGCGAGTTTCTCAAGCTATTTCCAGGCCATCCCCAGGCCACCGCTTTCTACAACGGGCTGCGCAAAAAGCTAGCGTCAGCCCCATAAAAACACGTCAAACACACCTGATTCTCACCTATCCCCACCTATCTGAGACTCAACGGCAAAACCATGACTCAAATCACTCTCGATCTTTCCCCAGAATTGGAAGCACAGCTTCGGGCAGAAGCCGCTAAGCAGGGGCTTGATCCGCAGCACTATATCCTAGAAACCTTGCATACTCGGTTAGCGGCCAACAAGGCTACAGCTACCCATTTGCCCACAGCAGAAGCTGATTTACTCCAGCAAATCAATTTCGGCCTCTCCGCTGATATGTGGGACGAGTACTATGCCCTCATTGACAAGCGCGAGGTTGAGACATTAACAGCTAAAGAGCACAATCAACTAATTGAGATTTCAGATCAGATTGAAGCCCTCAACGTAGAGCGTATTCAGGCCCTTGTACAACTCGCCGCGCTACGACAGCAATCTTTAGACGATGTTATGGACGATCTAGGTATCAAGCCCGTTGTCTATGGCTAAGCCCTCGTTGAGTTCGTCACAAAAACAAGCCGTCGCAGAACGGGCCTCTGGTTGTTGTGAGTACTGTCTTTGCCAGGTCAAATACTCCCCCGACCCGTTCTCCATCGAGCACATCATCCCCCGATCAAAGGGCGGCAACGATGATTTGGAAAATTTAGCGTTGGCTTGCCAGGGCTGCAACAACCGCAAGTATGTTCAGACCGAAGCCTACGATCCGGTGACAGGCCGCACAGTCCCGCTCTACAACCCACGCCAGCACCAGTGGCAAAATCATTTTGCCTGGAGCCCAGATTTAACCCTCATGCTGGGCATCACACCCGCTGGCAGAGCAACCGTAGACAAACTGGCGCTAAATCGAGAGGGCATTGTAAACCTTCGCAGAGTGTTGGCGGCACTTGGCAAGCATCCACCCTAAATTCTCGGCAATAGTTGAAGAGTAGAGCTAAAGCTGCTTTAAGCAATGGCTTCTATCACTAGCTCTAGATAGCCTGTAACCGGATCGGGCTGGCGGTGTAGGCGCAGGTGGGGCAGGTTAGCGATCGCAATTTCCGCCGTCGTGCGAATCACACACCCAGGCATAATATGCCCCCCATAGACCCGGCCCTGGGCATCAGCCACTGCCCCATGCAGGTGCATTCCATGGCGCGACAGCGTACCGCTGAGGGAGATTAGCTCCAGCGGCCCACCGATCGCAGTCGCCTCGCCTGCCGCCGCAAACCGCAGAGAGGCCTGGGTCAAGCTGCCCAACCCCATAAGAATCACCCCAGCTTCTAGCGCTTGCGCCTGAGCAAATGCCTGTAGTTCGTGCTTGAGATCTTGGCCAGGGATGAAGCGCAGGCAGTAGGTTCGCATGGGGGAGGAGTGTAGGCGGGTAGGTAGGCTTTTTTAATGCTGCCACACCCACTCGCCCACCCATCCATCCATCCACCCATCCACCCCTACGCCGTCGCCTCATCATCCCGCTCTGACCGGGCCGGGCGAGCTTCAAAGACAGGACAAACCCCGTCGGGGCTAACCTGCAACCCATAGAGGGGAGAATTGGGACCACGGCAGCGGCCCTCGCGCTGGTAACGGCAGGTTTGACAGCTGGGAGGCTGCCAGGGGACATCGGAACTGGCAACGGTGCGCAGCAGATCGCGCTGGTTGAGGCCCTTAATGACCAAGTCGTTGCCCTGCCAGCGGGCCTGCACCAGGCCAGTGTCGGCCAGGGCGGCCCAGCGGGGATCAGCGGTGAGCTCTTCGGGCAGCAGCAGCAGCACGCTGTCGTCGATCTCAGTGATTTCGCCTTCAAAAATAGGTTCGGGGGCGGCGGGCTGAATAAAGCGATCGCCGATGGGAAACTCCACCTCATTCCCGGCGGAGGGCAGGTGGAGCTGGTAACGGGTTTGCAGCTCTTCTAAACCGGCCAAGTCGGCCAGGTGGGTGGGCTTGCCGTGCACAAAGACCACATGCTGGGGCCTGAGGTTGTGGATTAGCTGGGTGGTGCCGACGCGATCGCTGTGGGTGGTGAGCTGGTAGGTGTCGAGCTGCACCTGTTCCGACTCTAGCTCAGGCACCAGGGTTTGCAGCCAGCCCAGGGTGGGGCCAGGGTCGGTGCTGGTCGCCAGCAGCATGTCGGCCATTGCGGTGGCAAAGGAATCGGGCAGCAGCACCGTCCAGGCCTGGTTTGAGGCGCGGCAGTGGTCACTGAGATCAGCATCGCGGTGGGCAATTAGAATGCAGGGGCGATCGCCATCGGGAGAGCCATCTACCCCCAGCCGCCGCACCCGGGGCAAAATGCGCTCGTCCCAAAACAGCGGCTGGTGGCGGGCAAAATTTTGCACGCTGCTGGGAAAGGCCGGCATTAGCTCCAGGTACAGATCGCAGCCTGCTGCCACGGTTTCGTCGACCCAGATGGTAACATCCTGGCCAGTGAACTGGTAGTGGCTGCGCAACAGCATCACCAGCTCCTGACCAATGCCCAGGGTTGGCGTCGGCAGCAGCACCGATCGCCCCTGCTGCACCAAACCGTGCAGAGTGCTGGCCAACGAGTTTTCCTGCTGGCGGCGGTGGGGGTGACGGGCAGTGCCAGCACTGCCTTCAATAATTAATACGTCGGGTTTTAGGCCCCGCAGCGCCTCCAGGGGCAGGCCATCCACCAGGCGCGAGTTCGACATAAAGAAGTCGCCCGTGAAAAACACGGTATAGGGCCGCTGGGCACCGTGGTAGGTAAACAGCGCGCAGGCCGCCCCCGGCAGATGCCCCGCAGGCCAAATCTGCACCGTTAGATCATCAGCTAGGCTGAGGGGAGTTTGCCAGGGCAGCGCCTGACACAGGTGGGGCGGCACCTCTCCCCCCAACCAGTTAAGGGGAAGCAGCTGGGCCGTGACTTCGCTGCCGTAGATGGGCACTTGGGGAAAGGCCTGGCTAAATGACCATACCCCCCGGGCATGGTCGCTGTGGGCATGGCTGCAAAAGAGCAGGTCTGCGGTTTCGATGCGGTCTCTCGCCGCCTCTAGAGTCGCCAGGTCCCGCAGGCCGCAGTCGAGCACAATGCGTCGAGGCCCCATGCGCAGCTCTAGGCACAGCCCCTCTTGGCCGTGGCCTGCACCAAACGGAAAGCAAACCAGATTACTCACGGGATGGTAAACACCCTAGCGGCAGCGGCAAAACCAGAAGCCCATAACCAGGCCCAGCAGGCTAAGCTACCTAGTGAGCTGATCCGTTGCCGTGGTAGTCGTCGGTGTCGTAAAAGCCGTTTTTGGTGCCAAAGAAGAGGGTGGCTACCACAAACAAGCCAGTGAGCACAGCCAGTACGAGTTTGATATCCATAGGAGCAGAAGAGATGATAAAGGGGCTTATGTTGTCAGAGCCTTGGTTGTGAGTCATCTTAGCAAGCTTGCCCCGGAGGACACTATAAATCTTTGTAATCAGCCTGCTCCCATTGGCCCGGTCTGGCTGGAGCGATCGTCGCTGGAGGTGGCCCCCGACCTGCTGGGCTGCCGCCTAGTGCGGTGCTGGACCGATGGCCGCCAGCTCAGCGCCACCATTGTCGAAACCGAGGCCTACACCGAGGGCGACCCCGCCTGCCACGCCTACCGCCGCGAAACGGCCCGCAACCGGGTGATGTTTGGCCCCCCCGGCTACAGCTATGTCTATTTGATCTACGGCATTTACCACTGCTTTAACGTGGTCACCGATCGTGATCGCATCCCCAGCGCTGTGCTGATCAGGGCCGTCGAACTCGACACCATTCCCGCCTGGTTGGCCGGGTATCGAGCGGAGAAACCCGCCCGCTGGGGGGCTGGCCCCGGCAAGCTCTGCCTCTTGCTCGATATCGATCGCACCCTCACCGACCTGCCCCTGATCCCCGAATCTGGTCTTTGGCTAGAGCATCGGGATGCCGACTGGCAGCAGCGGCTTGAAACAGGGGCGATCGCCTTTACCCAAACCACCCGCATCGGCCTGACCCAGGGGGCCGAGCTGCCCTGGCGCTGGTACGTCACCCATTCTAAAGCGGTGTCGAAGCGGTGAATTGGCGTTGCTGGTAAAGGTATGAATCAAAACTGCAACGGCTCTCGTAGGGGCAAGAGGCGTTTGCCCCTACCTAAATTCATGCTTCAATTCAGCAACACCTGGGCCAGAAACCGGGTTTCTCACCTTTTTCTCTGGCTGTAGTCAGCGTTTGGAGCAAAAACCCGGCTTCTTATCCGATGGACTTTTGGTAGGTCAGGTGGGTTTCTTTGATGGTAAACCCCACCGATTCGTACAACCCCATGGCCTGGTTAGGGTTCTGGCTATCGACCCCCAGCAGGGCAGTATCCATGCCCGCCAGGTGCAGCTGGTGCAGCCCCTGCAGAAGCATGGCTCGGGCCAGACCGAGGCGACGGTAGCCCCGCCGGGTGCTCAAGATTCCAATCCAGCCCTCGTTGCGCAGCTTGCGAGCGTTGTCGTCGTGATCGATGTGGCCACTGCAGAACCCGGCCAGGGTGCCATCAGGAGCGACAGCCACCCAGTCAAGCTCGGGTTGGTAGGTGGGGTAACCCAAACGAAACTGGCGATCTTCCAGCGTCATCGGCGTAAAGTGCCAGTGGTCAACAAAGCTCTCGTTGAACATCTCTACCCAGGCAGCGGCCTCGTCGGCGTTGGTTGGGCGTGAGGTAAAGCCCTTGGGAAACTGCGGTTGGGGGATGGGGTCGAGCAGCGATCGCGCCATGGTGTGAAACTGGCGAATAGTCTCGTAGCCCGAAGTCTCGTAGATGGCTCGGTAGTAAGGGGCATCGCTTCTGGCTCCGGCGTAGAGTTTTGCGGGGCGCTGGGCCGCCGTCGCCTGTTCGCTAACAAATGCCTCAGTCCAACGCAACAGTTCTGCTTCGAGCCGATCGCCGCGCCAGTCGGGATGCACAGACACACCCGCCCAGCTTTCTAATCCATTGGTGGGCACGGCGGTGGGAACGTCAGGGGGCTCTTCGATCCATAGGTTGACAACGCCCACTAGTTGGCCAGGGGCGGTTTCCCACAGCTGGCGGTATTGGGTGCCGCCGGGGGGCGGGTGGTCGAGACGGCGCTGAAGATTTTCGAGGGAGGGGGCGTTATCGAGGCAATCGACGCGATCGCAGATTTCGTAAAACTTTGCGATCGCAGGCAAATCATCGGCTCCTGTACTGGGCCGCGAGCCGACCGACATCAACAGGTGTTTCGTCATAGATGCAGCAGATTCAGGGGGCTATCAGTCGGCTACACCTTGGCGATCGCTTTTTCCTGACGTTACAGCGCCCCTTAACCAACTCTTACGATTTCTCCCCTAAGTTAGAGAGGGATTTATCCTCCAGAGCTAACCGGGGATTTATCCTGAGGTTGCACCTGGTTGACCTTGGAGCAAATTTTGACCCTATGAGTATTCAAACCGTATCCACACAGCCCTATAGCGACCAAAAGCCCGGCACCTCGGGCTTGAGGAAAAAAGTTAAGGTTTTTCAGCAGCCGAACTATCTGCAAAATTTTATTCAGTCTACGTTTGACAGCCTGGAGGGCTACCAAAACCAGACCCTGGTGGTGGGCGGCGATGGGCGCTACTACAACCGCGAAGCAATTCAAATTATTCTTAAAATGGCGGCGGCCAATGGCTTTGGCCGGGTGCTGGTGGGGCAGGGCGGCATTCTCTCGACCCCGGCGGCCTCCTGCGTGATTCGCAAGAACAATGCCTTTGGCGGCATTATTCTCTCGGCCAGCCACAACCCCGGCGGCCCCGACGAAGACTTTGGCATTAAATACAACACCGGCAACGGCGGCCCCGCCCCCGAAGGTGTCACCGACGCCATCTTTAAGCACAGCCAGTCCATCACCGAGTACAAAATTCTCGACGCCTCGGATATTGACCTCGATCGCGTCGCCAGCCACAGCTTGGGCCACACCACCGTCGAGGTGATCGATGCGGTGAGCGACTACGGCGCGCTGATGGAAACCCTGTTTGACTTTGGCCAGATCAAGCAGTTGCTCTCGGGCGGCAAATTTCGCTTCTGCATGGATTC
>DASQNN010000472.1:0-8771 GCA_035644955.1 Nodosilinea sp.
GGTTGCTCAAAACGACGCGAAAACGTCACCGGCAACAAGACCAGCAGTGGGCGGACATTTGGGGCAACGTCCCAGGTTGTTGCCCCGCTATCCCACCTTGAGACGCTTAAGTTGACACCAATGAGCATGCTACGCCCCTACAAATTGGGGGTATTCATTCAGGATTTGGTATAACGTTCTCCTTGGGCTGAGCAAAGGCCACAGAACCTATTGGCCGAGTTGCCCTAGCGCCCCTACGAACTGGTGATGGGGCGTGATGGCGGCGCGATTTGGCGGCCGAGAGCTAGCCCGGGGCAGGTTAGCTGTGACTGTAGGTCAGGGTTGGGCTCAGGTCGGCGACCTGCTGGCGCAGGTCTTCTAGCTTGGCCAGGGCTTTGCCCGTTGCCAGGCAGTCTGCGGCCTCGGCCAGGCCCGCTGCCAATGAGTCGGCCACTCCACCCTGCCACAGGTAAAACCCGGCGTTCCACAGGGCGGTCTTGGCCAATTCTGAGGGGTTACCCGCCAGAACATCTAGCAGCCGGTGTCCCAGGGATGCTTCCTCTCCCAGCTCGACGTCGTCGCCCTCGAAACCGTGGTCGCGGGGGTGGAGCAGCAGCCGTTCAAACTGCCCCTGGTGGTTTACCCCGACAATGGCCGTTCTAGCGCGGGCCAAGTCGCAGCTGCCCTCCAGCCCCTTGACCGAGATCCAGTCGGCCTGGCCCCGCAGGCCCAGGGTGCCTTTGGCAAATTCCTCGGTGGGCGGGTGCACAAACCCCATCACCAGGGTGTGGGGGCCGGCGTAGGGCGACCACATCAGCTCCACGGTGGCAAAGGGGGGGCGTTTGCCAATTTGTTCGCGGTAGGGCACCAGCCCGTGGGCGGCGGGGAAGTGCTGGGGCAGATACACAAAGCCCAGGCCAGTACGATTTAGCAGGGTGTGGGCCTGCTCCAGGCTGTGGGGCCGCAGATTAACCCCCAGTTGTTCCCACAGTTCAACTAGGGGAATGCCGACTTTGGTGGGCATGCGATCGCCGCCGTGGAGCACCACTGGCACCCCCGAGGCCGCCAGCACCAGGGCGGTGATGGGGGTGACCGGGGCGGTGCGCGATCGCCCGTCGTAGGGGCAGCTGAGCACCAGGGCGGGGCGACCATCTGCAATTGCGGGCAGCGTTGGCCCCAGCTTTTCGTAGGCGTCTAGGGTACCCGCCAGCTCATCGGCGGTGGGGCGCTTGATGCGGTGGGCAATCATAAACGCGCCGATTTGGGCTGGGGTCGCCGTTTGGGTCAGCATCATGCGGGTGGCGGCTTCGGCTTCGGCGCGGGTGAGCGCCCTGGAGGTGTGGCTGCCGCTGCCCACATGCTTAAGCAATTCCCGAAACTCGTTACTCATAATTGGCCTAACCCCCAAGGGGCAATGGTTTGCAAATCATAACCCAGTTGGGCAACTGGCCCCATGCCGCTGGCCCAATGCTTTTGACTTAACGCTTCTGGCCTAATTACCTCGCTTAACTGTAGGACACGGCTGCGGGGCAGGGGCGAGGCCGGGCTGGGGTAGCCAGACTCTGCACCAAAGCGTGAAACCGCTGAATGGGGGGAATCACCAGGCGATCGCGGGTGGTGACCAGCACCACCGAGCGGGTGAGCACCGGCGCTTCGGTGGGGCGCACCGCCAGGGTGGGGTCGTCGTGGCAGTCGGCCAGGGCCGACTGGGGCAGCAGGGCGATAAAATTGCCCTGGCGAATGACTCCCCGAAAGGCATCGAGGGTGTTGAGTTCTAGCGCTGCATTGAAGGTTTCGCCCCGGTCCTGGAACTGCTGCTGCACCAGCCGCTGCATGCCGTAGCCATCCTTAAACAGAATGTGGGGAAACCGCGAGAGCATCTCCCAGGCGATCGCGGGCTGGCGGGCCAGGTCGTGGTCGGCCGCCATCAGCACCTCCACCGGTTCTTCGAACAGGGGGGTGACCACCATCTCGGGCAGGGTGGTAAAGCGGGGATTGTCCATCACAATGGCCAGATCGACTAGGCCGTCGCGCAGCACCTTGAGGGAGCGATCGCTGCCCAGGGCGGTGACCCGCAGCTGCACCTGGGGGTACTCGGTGCAAAACTGCTGGAGCACCGGCGGCAGCACCGTGGCGCACACCGACTGAATGGCCGCCACGCACAGCTCCGGCTGTTTGCCCGCCATCAGGTCGGCAATATCTTTGGACACCTGGGTCCAGTCCTGGTGAATGCGGCGGGCCTTGGGCAGCAGCCGCTCTCCGGCCACCGTCAGCTTGGCCTGGGCGCCACGGTGGAATAGGGGCGCATCGAGCTCGGCTTCGAGGGCCTGCACCTGGCGGCTGACGGTGGACTGGGTCACCTGGCACTGCTGCGCCGCCGCCTGAAAACTACCCGTTTCAGCCACCGACAAAAACGCCTGGAGTTGTTCAATACGCATGCTCGAATTGTACCCACGCCACTGCTGCCCAAGACCGGCCCGGCGCGTTGCCGTCGAGCTGCCCTTTCCTTGATTAGCAGATCGTACCCCGGCACTTGGTATCAAAAGTAGCGGTATTGGGGATTAGGCCGAGGCGCTGGATAACTGGCGCAGGGCAGCCTCGGCGTGGAGCTGTACCCCCAGGTCGGGGTCTTGAAGCAGCGATCGCAGGTCAGCCTCTAGGCCGGGGTCATTCATTTGCCCCAGGGTCAGCACCAGGTGGCGGCGGAGCAGGCTGTGGGGCGGGGTGGCTGGCAGGGCCCGCAACCAGCGGAGCAAAGCCGGAGTAGCCTGGGTCTTCAGCGCTGGCACCAGGGTTGGCAGGCCCTGGATCAGGGTGAGGCGGGCCTCAGAACTCAAGCCATCCCAGGCGGCGATCAACCCCGTGAGGGCCTCGGCGGTATTTTGCCAAACCAGGGCCTGCACCGCTGCCAGCTGCAGCGCTTCGGGGGTACTAGGGGCAGGCAATAGCCCCAGTAACAACTCAGTGGCGGCAGGCTCCGACAGCCGGCCCAGGGCGTAGATGGCCTGCTGGGCAATGCCCAGGTCGGGATCTTTCACCAGCGGGGTCAGGGCGGCCACCAGGGAAGCAGCACTCAGGTGCGATCGCAGGCTCAGCAGCGCTCGAATGGCGGCGGCCCGCACCACCGCTGCCGGGTCGCTGAGGCCCTGCTGCACGACGGGCCAGATGGTGGGGTCGGCAAAGGGGCTGAGGGCGTCGATGGCCGTGGCCCGCACCGGCGATCGCTCGTCGCTGGTGGCCTCTAGCAGCAGGGGTACGGTGGCGGGGTGGGGAATGCGGGCTAGGGCCTGGACCGCAACGGGCCGGAGGGCGGGGTGAGCCAGCTGCTCACCCAGGGCCGCGATCGCCGGTGAACCAATGTGGGTCAGGGCAGCGGCCACCGCCTGGCGCAGATCGTCGTCGGTGGTGGCGGCAAAGGTGTCAATCAGGGCGGGAATCACCTCGGGCTGGTTGAGCTCCCCCAGGGCGCGGGCGGCAAACCAGCGGGCCTCCCAGTCTTGGTCGCTGTCCTGGAGCACCGTGAGCAGGTCGGCCAGGGCAGATTCTCCCAGGTGGGCCACTTGCCGGGCCTGGTCCCAGCGATCGTGAAAATTGCCCGCGCACAGCCCTGCGACCGCTGCACTGGGATCCGATTCGGCCGTTGTGGCTGCCACGTTAAACAACTTTACATGCTGATCCAAGGGGGTCACCAGAACGCTCCTGATATATCAACAGGCACCGGGGTGCCCCTTCTACCATAGGCCCAGGGTCCGAATTGCCAGCGGTTGACTATGCGGTTCGCGCAAAAGTCGCTTGCGGAGGCTGCATGGAGTTTAGAAAAACGTATGAGTCTATACAAAAGCCTCCCTATAGCAGTTCTAGGCTAACCACACTTACCCCATCGGTCGCTCGGTGCCGATTTGTATTGCGATTATTGTGAGCTGGATTGATTAAAGCGCGCTCAAACGGGGTTAGAACCCTGACCCCACCCAGGGGAATGGGCCAGAAAACGTCTTGCTACGAATGTCTTGCTACAAACGTCTTGCTACAACGGTGTGCCTGTGACCACTTCTATCGATACGGCCAACGCGACGGCTACGGCTAAACTCAACAAGTTTGAACAGTTTAAGGCCGACAAAGACGGGCTTTTGGTCAAGCATGAGCTAGAGCAATTTGCCCAGATGGGGTGGGAAGCCGTAGACGACACCGACCGCAACCACCGGCTCAAATGGCTGGGCATTTTCTTTCGCCCGGTGACGCCCGGCAAATTTATGCTGCGCCTGCGGATGCCCAACGGCCTGCTCACCGGCTACAAAGCCCGCACCTTGGCTGAGATCATTCAGCGCTACGGCGAAGACGGCAGTGCCGACGTCACCACCCGGCAAAACTTGCAGCTGCGCGGCATTTTGCTCGAAGACATTCCCGATATTTTTAGCCGCATGCACGCCGCTGGGCTCACGTCAGTGCAGTCGGGCATGGACAACGTGCGCAACATCACCGGGTCGCCGGTGGCGGGGCTCGATGCCGATGAGCTGATCGACACCCAGGGGCTGGTGCGCAAAGTTCAGGACATGATCACCAACAATGGCGAGGGCAACCCCGCCTTTTCCAACCTGCCCCGCAAATTCAACATCGCCATTGAGGGGGGGCGCGACAACTCCATTCACGCCGAGATCAACGACATCGCCTTTGTGCCCGCCTACCGAGACGGGGTGCTGGGGTTTAATGTCGTGGTCGGGGGGTTCTTTTCGGCCCGGCGCTGCGAGGCGGCAATACCGCTCAACGCCTGGGTACCGCCCGACGACAGCGTGGTGGAGCTGTGCCGCGCCATTCTTGAGGTGTACCGCGACCACGGCCCCCGGGTAAACCGGCAAAAGACCCGTCTGATGTGGCTGATCGATGAGTGGGGCGTGGAGCAGTTTCGAACGGCGGTGGAAGCGGCCTACGGTCAGCCCCTGCTGTCGGCTGCGCCCAAGGATGAAATGGATTGGGATAAGCGCGACCACATTGGCGTCTACCCTCAAAAGCAGGTGGGGCTCAACTACGTGGGGCTGCACGTCCCGGTCGGGCGCTTGCAGGCCAGCGACCTGTTTGACCTGGCTCGCCTGGCGGAGGTCTACGGCAGCGGCGAACTGCGCCTGACGGTGGAGCAGAACGTGATTATTCCCAACGTGCCCGACTCGCGGCTGCCGGTGCTGCTAGAGGAGCCGCTTTTAGAAAAATTCTCGATCGCGCCCTCGGCTCTGACGCGATCGCTGGTGTCCTGCACCGGGTCGCAGTTCTGCGACTTTGCCCTGATCGAAACCAAGCAGCGGGCCCTGGCTCTGGCCCGAACCCTCGACGCCGAACTAACCCTCACCCAGCCGGTGCGCATTCACTGGACGGGCTGCCCCAACTCCTGCGGCCAGCCCCAGGTGGCCGACATTGGCCTGATGGGCACCAAGGTGCGCAAGGACGGCAAAACCGTTGAAGGGGTGGACATCTTTATGGGCGGCAAGGTGGGTAAAGACGCCCACCTGGGGGAAAAGGTGCAGCAGGGCATCCCCTGCGACGATCTGCACGGGGTGCTGCGATCGCTGCTGATCGACAACTTTGGCGCCCAGCCCCGCACCACTGCCAAAGAGGCCACATTGCGCCCTGGGGTAGCGGTGACGGCCGACTAAAAAAATGCCCTGCCGCTCCAAGGGAGGCCAGGACACACAGTTTGCATTTGAGGAAAACCTAGCACAGTCGATGGGCCAGTGGCGAGATCGCACATCAGGTTTTCACCATTTCTCAAAGCGGGGCTAATGATCTCAGCCCCGCCGCCAACAACTGAGAGATAAACAATATCCCTACCCCCTACCCCTCCACTCCCTACCCCTATGACTGACCCGGCTAAAACCTTGTGTCCTTACTGCGGCGTGGGTTGCGGCCTGGAAGTCTTGCCTCCGGCCCAGCCCAACAAGCCCACCCACCGCGACGCGGCGGGCAACCCTCTGTGGCAGACCCGGGGCGATCGCGCCCACCCCTCCAGCCAGGGCATGGTGTGTGTGAAGGGGGCCACCGTGGCCGAGTCCCTCGATCGCGATCGGCTCAAGCACCCAATGCTGCGGGCCTCCCTAGACGATGCCTTTGAGCAGGTATCGTGGGATCTGGCCCTGGATACCATTTGCGATCGCATTCAAACCGTGCGCCAGACCATGGGGGCCAACGGCCTCTGCGTCTACGGCTCGGGGCAGTTTCAAACCGAAGACTACTACGTGGCCCAAAAGCTGGTGAAGGGCTGCCTGGGCACCAACAACTTCGACGCCAACTCGCGGCTGTGCATGTCGTCGGCGGTCGCCGGCTATATCCAAAGCTTTGGCAGCGACGGCCCCCCCTGCTGCTACGCCGACCTGGAGGCCACCGACTGCGCCTTCCTAATTGGCACCAACACCGCCGAGTGCCACCCGATTGTGTTTAACCGGCTGCGTAAGCACCACAAGCGCCACGGCCACGTCAAGCTGATCGTGGTCGATCCCCGCCGCACCGACACCGCCAAAGCTGCTGACCTGCACCTGGCTATTCGCCCCGGCACCGACATCACCCTGCTCAACGGCATTGGCCACCTGCTGCTGCGCTGGGGTGCCCTCGACCCCGAGTTTATCGACGGCTGCACGCGCGACTTTGCCGCCTACACCGAGGTTCTGCGCCACTACGAGCCCGAGATTGTAGCCGAGCGCTGCGGCATTGCCGTGGCCGATTTAGAAACTGCCGCCCGCACCTGGGCCAAGGCCAAGGCGGTGCTCTCGCTGTGGTCGATGGGCCTCAACCAATCGTCGGAGGGAACGGCCAAGGTGCGATCGCTGATTAACCTGCACCTGATGACGGGGAATATTGGCCGACCGGGAGCGGGACCGTTTTCGCTGACCGGGCAGCCCAACGCCATGGGGGGCCGCGAAGCCGGGGGGCTGTCCCACATTCTGCCGGGCTACCGTCTGGTTAAAAACCCCGACCATCGCCGCCAGGTAGAGCAGTTCTGGGGGCTACCCCCTGGGCACATTTCGCCCACTCCCGGCCTCGCGGTGGGCGAAATGATGCTGGCCCTAGAGCACCAGCGGGTGGGTCTGCTGTGGATTGCCGCCACCAACCCGGCGGTGAGCCTGCCCGACCTCAACCGCACCAAGGCCGCCCTGTGCCAGTCGCCCTTTACCATCTATCAGGACGCCTACTACCCCACCGAAACCGCCGAGTTTGCCCACCTGCTGCTGCCCGCCGCTCAGTGGGGCGAAAAAACCGGTACCATGACCAACTCCGAGCGGGTGGTCACCCTCTGCCCCGCCTTTCGCCCACCCCCCGGCGAAGCCCGCCCAGACTGGGAAATTTTTGCCGAGGTGGGCCGTCGCCTGGGCTTTGCCCACCAGTTTGCTTTTGCCAACAGCGCCGAGGTGCACCGCGAGTTTGCCCAGCTCACTCGCGGTCAGCCCTGCGACATGACGGGCATTAGCCACGATCGCCTCGCCGACCTGGGCCCCATTCAGTGGCCCTGCCCCGACCCCGAAACCGCTACTACCGCCGCCACTCGCCACGACAAGCGTCTCTACACCAGGGGTATTTTTGCCACTGCCGATGGCCGCGCCCGCTTTGCCCCTCTCCACGAAAAGGGCCTGGCCGAGCCCCCCGACGAGCACTACCCCTTTGTGCTGACGACTGGACGGCTCTACGGCCACTGGCACACCCAAACCCGCACCGGGCGGATCGAAAAGATTCAGAAAATGCACCCCCAGCCGTTTTTGGAGATCAATCCCCGCGACGCCCAGCATCTCCAGGTGCAGGGAGGGGAATGGGTGGAGGTGCGATCGCAGCGCGGCACCGTCCGCCTACCGCTGCTGGTCACCCAAAACATTCGGCGGGGCACGCTGTTTGTGCCCATGCACTGGGGCAGTCTCTGGGCCGACCAGGCCGAGTGCAACGCCCTCACCCACCCGGTTGTCTGCCCCATCTCCGGCCAGCCTGAGCTCAAGGCCTGCGCTGTGCAGGTGGTACCCCTCAGTCGCCTAGCCCCCGACGAGACCGCTGCCCCAAAGGCTTTACCCCAGGTCATAGAATCGTCTATTCTCTCAGCAGCACCCACTCCCTGAGCATTCAACCTCTATGGCGAAACGGGCCAGACAGCTGATCGATCAACTCAGCAATGAAACTTTTCTAGCGCGGTTACATCAGTTTGAGGGCAGCATTTCGAAGGTGCTTTCCTTGGGCATGGTGGTGGTTATTTTGGCGATCGTGCTCGACCTGGCGGTGGTGCTGGTGCGGGCCATTTTTACCACGGCTCCCGGCACGTTTTTGGGCCAGACGGTGATCGATATCTTCGGTCTCTTTTTAACGGTGCTGATCGCCCTGGAGATTTTAGAAAACATCACCGCCTACATTCAAAAGCACGTGGTGCAGGTCGAGCTGGTGATCGCCACAGCCCTGACGGCGGTAGGGCGAAAATTTATTATTCTCGATCTAACCAAAGTAACGGGTACTACCCTGATCGGGCTGGCGATCGCCGTCTTTGCCCTCGCCATCAGCTACTGGATCGTGCGGGTTAGTCACCGCTAGCCATACATTGTTTGGTAGTAGCGCTGGTACTCCTCCGACAGCAGAGGCATCCACCAGTCGCGGTGCTCTAGGTACCAGGTGACCGTTTTTCTCAGCCCCGCCTCAAGCGTGACGCTCGGTTGCCAGCCCAGGTCAGCGCGAATTTTACGGATATCCATGGCATAGCGGCGGTCGTGGCCGGGGCGATCGGCAACGTAGGTAATCAGTTTTTGGGTGGGGCGAACGGGCAGATGGGGAGCCAGCTCATT
>DASQNN010000473.1:0-8313 GCA_035644955.1 Nodosilinea sp.
GCGCTGGAAGAATTAGCCGCGCGAAGTTAGCAGTTTGGCCAAAGGGGTCGGGTGCCTTTTAAGAGTTGCCAGATTTACTGGTGATTCCCAAAAGGCACCCGACCCCTAAGACCCCGCCATCTTCCTCATCCTTCTCACCTGCCTCATCCCCCACCTACGTCTCCTCCCATGACCACCACCCTTCCCTCTCCTGCCCTGCAAGACCCGCTCACCGCCCCCATGCTGGAAATCTCGGGGCTAAACTTTTACTACGGCGAAAGCCACATTCTGCGCGATGTGTCCATGACCGTACCCAAGGGTCAAATGGTGTGTCTGATCGGCCGCAACGGCGTGGGCAAGACCACCCTGCTCAAAAACGTCATGGGGGTGCTGCGTCCCCGCAGGGGCGAAATTCGCTTTGAGGGGCAGGTGGTTAACGGGCTGTCTCCCGATCGCCGGGCTCGCCTGGGTATTGGCTACGTCCCCCAGGGCCGAGAGGTGATTCCCCGGCTGACGGTGCGGGAGAATTTGCTCATTGGCCAGGAGGCGCTGGGCCGTCGGGGCAAAGCGCTCAAAGAGGTGCCCGAGGAAATCTACGAGCTGTTTCCGGTGCTCAAGACCATGCTCGATCGCATGGGGGGCGACCTCAGTGGGGGTCAGCAGCAGCAGCTGGCGATCGCGCGAGCCATTATGGGGCAGCCGAAACTGCTGGTGCTCGACGAACCCACCGAAGGCATTCAGCCCTCGATCATTCTCGACATTGAGGCGGCGGTCAAGAAAATCGTGAAGACCACGGGCATTTCGGTGCTGCTGGTCGAGCAGCACCTGCACTTTGTGCGCCAGGCCGACTACTACTACGCCATGCAGCGGGGCGGCATTGTGGCCAACGGCCCCACCAGCGAACTCACCAACGACATCATTCAAGAGTTCCTGGCGGTTTAGTGAACCTCAGGGGTAAGCTCCCCCGCTGCGCCGCCAACTCATGCCCCAACGGTGTGAATTTTGAGAAAGTTGGTGCCCTTGGGGGTGTTGGCCGGTACGCCGCCCAGCACCAGCAGTTTGTCGCCCGCCGTCACCAGGTTTCGCGCCAGCAAACTCGCTTCGGCGGTAGTCACCATCTCCTCAAAGGTACGGGGAAGGCCGTCGAGCAGAATGGGTTTAACGCCCCAGATCAGGTTCATCCAGTGGTAGACGGTTTCCTTGGGGGTGCAGGCCACCACCAGGGCGTTGGGTCGCTCACCCGAGGCAATGGTGGCGGTGTAGCCAGTTTCGGTAAAACAGACGATGTACTTGAGGGCGAGGGTCGAGTCGATGGCGTTGAGGGCTTCGCTAAGGGCGTGGGTCTCGTCGCTGAGGGTGGCGGGCTCGTTGCCAAAGGTCAGATCTTGCTCCACGTCGCAGGCAATCCGGGCCAGCATCTCCACCGCCCGTACCGGAAAGGCTCCCACCGCCGACTCCCCCGACAGCATCACCGCGTCGGTGCCGTCGAGAATGGCGTTGGCCACGTCGCTGGCCTCGGCCCGGGTGGGGCGCGGGTTGTAAATCATGCTCTCCAGCATTTGGGTGGCGGTAATGACCGGAATGCTGCGCCGGTTGCACTCGCGAATAATGTGCTTTTGCAGCATGGGCACCTTTTCGGCCCGCATCTCAACCCCCAGGTCGCCGCGGGCCACCATGACGGCATCGACAACGTCGAGAATGGCGGTCAGGTTTTGCAGCGCCTGGGGCTTTTCGATTTTGGCCAATACGGGTGTATGGCTGGCCCCCAGACTTTGCAGCAGATCCTTTAGGGTGAGAATGTCCTCGGCCTGGCGCACAAAGCTGAGGGAAATAATATCGACCCCCTGGGCCACGCCAAACGCAACGTCTTGCCGGTCTTTTTCGGTGAGGGAGGGCAAACGCAGGTTGAGGTCGGGCAGGTTGACCCCCTTGCGGCTTTTGAGCTGTCCGCCCTGGATCACGCGGCAGGTGATCGTAGGGGCGGCCACGGCTTCTACCCGCAGCTCTAGCAGCCCGTCGTCTAGAAAAATTTGCATGCCCGGCTGGGCTTCTTCCGCCAAGTAGGGGTAGTCGATGCCGATGGTGCCAGGGCGATCGCCCGCCCGGTCGAGGGGCACCAGCGCTACTGAGGTGCCCTCCACTAGCTCAAGGGACTCCTGGGGTAGCTGACCCACGCGGATTTTTGGCCCCTGGAGGTCTTGCAACAGAGTAATGGGGCTGCCGTGGGCTTCAGCGACCTCGCGCAGCAGGGCAATGGTGCGGGCATGGTCGGCGTAGCTGCCATGGGAAAAGTTGAGCCGAGCCACGTTCATGCCCGCCTCGATCATTTGCTTGAGAATGGCTTTGGAGCTGCTAGCGGGGCCAATGGTGGCCACAATCTTGGTGCGCCGGGTCAGAGAGTCCATTGCAGTAGGTAGCCCAGGGAGGGGACGTTGCCCCTCAGTATAGTCACAGTTGTTTGGGCTCCCGTGTAACCTTGGATTCATTCTTGAGGGCTGGGCCAGTGTAGCAGCAGGTGCTCGGCCTCGGGGGCAGGCAGCGGTGGCGAGAAGTAGTAACCCTGGGCGTAGGGGCAGCCCAGCTGGCGCAGCTGGGCGAGCTGGCTCTGGGTTTCGACCCCCTCTGCGATCGCGGCCATGCCCAAACTCTGGGCCAGGGCCAAAATGGCCTGCACCATTGCCACTCCCCGCCGATCGCCCTCCATAGACTGAATAAACGATCGATCGATCTTGAGAATCTGCATCGGAAACTGATGCACCATGCTGAGGGAAGAGTAGCCGGTGCCAAAGTCGTCGATGCCCAGCTGAATGCCGCGATCGCGCAGAGCCTTGAGAATTAGCTCGGCGGTTTTTGGGGTTTCGATTAGAGCGCTCTCGGTAATTTCGAGGCGCAGATGCTCGTTGCTCAGCCCGGTGGCCGTTAGAGCTTCATCTATGGTGTCGATCAGGCGGGGGTTGGCAAACTGCTTTACCGACAAATTGACGCTAACGATCAAATTCTGGGCTTCGG
The DNA here is from genome assembly GCA_035644955.1 of Nodosilinea sp. Classification (GTDB taxonomy): domain Bacteria; phylum Cyanobacteriota; class Cyanobacteriia; order Phormidesmidales; family Phormidesmidaceae; genus Nodosilinea. Next base: position 2,989 of record DASQNN010000473.1, read on the forward strand.
GCCGGCGCTGCCGCCACTGCTGCAGCTGCTGACAGGCGGCCAGCTGAATCCATTCACCAATCGCCAGAATCAGCCCCGTCTCTTCGGCCAGTGGAATAAACGTGCTGGGCGGAATCAGCCCCCAGCGGGGGTGATGCCAGCGTACCAGGGCCTCAAAGCCGACCAGCTGGTGGCGAGCCAAATCGACAATGGGCTGGTAGTGCAGGGTTAGTTCGTGGCGGTCGATCGCGCGCTGGAGGTCGTTTTCGAGGGTCAGGCGGGTGGTCACCTGCTCGTACATGGCGGGGTCAAACAGGGCCGACTGCCCCCGACCATTCTCCTTGGCCCGGTACATAGCGGTGTCGGCGTCGCGCAAAAAATCGACCGACTCCACCGCCCCGGTCAGGTTAGAGGCAATGCCCACGCTGGCGCTGATAAAGATCTCGCGCCCCCCCAACACCAGGGGAGTCTGCAAGACGTGATGGATGCGATCGGCCACGCGCAGGGCATCGTCGATGACGGTGATGGGGTTGAGCAAAACGGCAAACTCGTCGCCCCCCAGGCGGGCCACCAGATCGCCCTCCCGCACCACTGAGCCCAGTCGGTGGGCACACTCAATCAGCAGCTGGTCACCCACCAGATGGCCGAGGCTGTCGTTGATGACCTTGAAGCGATCTAGGTCGATGAACAGTACCGCAAAGAGCACCGCTGGAGACGCCTTAGCCACCGCCACCGCTGCGTTGAGCTGCTCCATAAAAAAGGCCCGGTTGGGCGACCCGGTGAGGGGGTCGTGGAGGGCTTCGTAGGCCAGCCGGTCTTCGATCAGTTTGCGATCGGTGATATCGGTGAGGGTGCCCACCAGGCTAGTTATAGCCCCCAGCGCGTTGCGCTGAGCCTGCCCCAGCAGATGCACAAAGCGTCGGCTGCCGTCGGGGCGCAGGATTGCCCCCTCTAGGTTGAGGAGATGGCCGGTGCGGCCTGATTCGGTGAACTGCTGCCGCCACCGGTCGCGATCGCTGGGGTCTAGGGTCGCCAGCTGCTCCTCTAGGGTCGGCGGCTCCTGCCGGGGGCTAAACCCGTAGATGCGAAACATTTCCTCCGACCAGGTGAGATGCTGGGTGGGCAGGTACAGTTCCCAGTTGCCGGTGTGGGCAATGCGCTGAGCCTCTTTTAGGCGGCTTTCGGCCCGCTGCCGCTGGCGCAGTTCGCACTGGGCTTGGGCCAGGGTTTGGGCCTGCTGTACAGCGATCGCCAGCTGGTCGGCGACGGTTTGCACCAGCTCGATATCAGCGGTTTTCCACGGTTCGGGATCCGGGGTCTGGCGATGGATGCCCAGCCGGCCCCAGGGGCGGGGCAGACTCAGATGGAGGGGCACCAGCAGCCAGCGGCCGGGCAGGGCGTCGAGCAAATCGTGGGGGGCGGCGGTCGTATCGATCTGCGCCAAGCCGGTCTGGAGCGAGCCCTCCGCCGGATCGGCTATGGTGCGAAACAGCAGGCTGGGCAGCGCCAGGTTGGCCCGGTACTCCGCTATCACCCGCCACTGCCGGTCAGCGGGAAGATACATTTGAATATCGACGTGGTCGGCCTGGAGCAGGTGGGCAATTTCGCGGGCGGCAGTGTCAAAAATGCTGTCTAGCTCAAGGGATTGGCGAATGGCCTGCACCACCCGGTTGAGGGCCTGCTCGCGGCGAATCTGATGCTCAATTTGCTCGTAGGCCCGCTTGCGACCGGTGACATCTTGAAAGTACACCGCCAGCCCCTCTTGGGTGGGGTAGACGTGGAACTCGCACCAGCTGTCGGAGGAGGCTATGTACTCTTCAAAGGTGAGGCTGACCCGATCGACCATGGCCCGGCGCAGGTGCTCCGCCATCTCAGTGTCCAGCACCTCAGGGAACTCTTCCCACAGGTTTTGGCCCAGCACCCGGTGGCGCGATCGCCGCAGAAACTGCTCGGCCCGCTGGTTTAGGTAAATAAACCGCCAGTCTTGGTCGAGGGCAAAAAAGGCGTCGGTAATGCTCTCTAAAATGTTATTGATGCGCTGGTGGGAGGTTTGCAGGGCCTGTTCAGCGGCCTGGCGCTCGGCCTCTTCCTGCTTGCGATCGCTAATATCTTGAGACACCCCAATGCTAAACAGCGGCTTGCCCTCCCCGTCGTGCACCAGGCACACCGTCAGCGCCACCCAGACAAAGCTGCCGTTGCGGTGGCAGTAGCGCTTTTCTAGACTAAACGAATGGAGTTCGCCGGCCAGCAACCGACGGTAGTGCTCCAGATCGATGGACAAATCGTCGGGGTGAGTAAAGTCGGCAAAGTTTTTCTTCAGCAGTTCCTGGCGGCTAAAGCCCAGCATGCGGCAGATACCAGGGTTCACGTCGACCACCTGCCCGGCCAGATCGGCCTGGCAAATGCCCACGTTGATCTGCTCAAAAATGGCCCGAAACCGCGCTTCGGCTGCCCTCAGGGTGGCCAGCATGGCCTTGCGCTCGGTAATGTCTTTGCCTACCGACAGTAGACAGGTTTGGTCGTTGAGCTGGGTCAAATCCGACGACACCAGCAGGGTATGGGTCTGACCACCGGCCAGGTGCGAGTCAATCTCAATATTTCTAATGCAGCCGCGATCGCGGAGCTGCCGGCGCAGGTGGGCAAACTGCCGGCGATCGTGCACCAGACCCAGATCGGCAGGGCGCTGGCCAATAATCTCGGCACTCGAACGCCCCAGCCAGCGGGCATAGCTAGCGTTGACCAGCAGATGTCGCCCCTCGGGGAACGTGGTTACCGCCATGGGGTCGGGGCTGTGGTGAAACAGGCTGGCAAAGGCGCTCTGAGTCTGCCGCAGGCACGACTGCATCGTGTACTGTTCACAGGCCAGCGACAGACTGATAGAGGCGGTGCGCAGCAGCTTAACGGTGGCCGGTGACCAGGCTCCACAAAGGTCAACAACCGACCCCTGGAGGTCTTTGCTGGCGCGGCTAAAGTACAAAAAACCAAAATACTGGCCGTGGCACCGCAGGGGCAAGATCAGCACCGTGTCGCCGCCTAGGGTACGCAAAAATGGCTGCTCCGCCGCGGGAAAGCTGCCCACAGCCCCGGCCAGCACACCCCCCCGAGACAGCACCTCATGCCATCGCGGCAGCAGGGTTGGGGGCAAGTTTTGCAGGCTGCCCTGGTCAACGGCGGCGGTCCCAGTGGGGTGCCAGGCGGCCCGCATGCTGGTGAGGGTTTGACCGCTGTCGCTGTGGTGGGTTTCAAACAGCGCCGCCCCCCTGGCCTGGCTGGCTACCCCCAGTAGCTTCAGGCAGCGGCCAAACACCCGCAGGCGGTTTTGCCCCTCCAGGCCCAGAAGCTGGTAATGAATGTTGGTCAAAACGGTCAGCCCTCGCTCAGAGGCCGGGGGCTGAGCGCTATCCCCTAAAGCATCAGGCCCTGGCTCTGTCAAGGGTTTGACAGCGTCCGCGGCTCCTCGCTTAGTCTCCCGCTGGCCCTGACTGTCGGTTTGTTGACGGTGCCTTCCAGCTCCCCAATCCGTTGCAGGGTTGGCGTCTACTATGGCCTGGTAGAGACGCTGGCGCGGTACCAGACCGCAGATTTGCCCCTGTTCCTCAACCACCAGTACGTAGCAGCGGTTGGCGGCCTGCATCGCCTGAAACGCTGCTCCAATACCGTCGCTGGGGCGCAGAATGGGCACCTGGGGCACAATGCTGAGGCCAATGGGGGTCGTGGCAGTCTCAACTCCGGTGGCCACGCTGTCGAGCACCTCCTGTTCGGTAAACAGGCCCAAAATAGTGCCCCCCTCGGCCACCACAACGCAGCTCAAAGCCTGCTCCTGCATGACCTGCACTGCCTCTCGAATCGAGGCCTGGGGGGTGAGCACAGCTGGCAGCCCATCGACTAAATCGCCCACGCAGGGAGCCGCGCCAGGGCCGCCATAGACCAGGGCTGGAGCCGCATCAAAACCAGGGGAACCGATGAGCTGACTGGCCATGGAGAAGTTTGAATTTGAGAGAGCGGCCATGGCCCACACACCCCGGTAGTAAGCTATATAGCGTTGACCAGATAGCCCCACAGAGGGTAACCGAAGACAGAAGCTAGAGGCTATTTACAGAAAAAGTGCCCCACCTGTAGCCAAGGCAAATCAACGGACGAAAGCGGGTGCCCCTAGGCAACAACACCCTAGGCAACAACAATAGTGTACTTAGGGTACCCAATCTGAGATATTGGGGCACAGAGCGGACGGCGGGGCGGCGCAGAAGCCTAGCCCACAGGAGTTGAGGTCTCCACCAAATCGGCCTGCACGTTCTGGCGCAGCCGGGCCAGGGTGGCGGAGGTATCGGTGTCCTGGAGAATAGCCGCCAGGGTGGCGCTTACCCCCTCTGGACCCCAGGTACAGCCTCGCTCTAAGTAGGTTTTAGCCGCTTTGCCCACAGTATAGGAGCCGTAGCCGGCGGCACTGGCCTGGGCGGTCATGGCCCCCGCCAGGGCCGCCACCCCCGAGGCGCTGTCCACCAGGGTGACCAGGGCGGCGGTGGTTTTGCCCGCCCCCAGCAGACCGCTGCCCACCTCGCTCAGCAGCAGCGTGCCCGAGCTTTTGAGAATGGCTCGCCACAGCCGCCCTGCCTCGTGGCCCGTAATCGGGAAGCCGTAGAGCCGCGCCAGGGTGCGAATCATCACCAGGTCAATCACTACGCCGCCCAGCAGGTCGAGGCCAGCAATGGGGTTGAGGGCCACCGCCGCCGCCTTGTACTTGGCAAACTGCCAGATGGTCTCGTCGGCGCGATCGCCGTGGAGTCGGCCCACATGGCCCACCATTTCGCCCTCAATGGAGCGGGCGTTGCGCAGGGCATTGAGCGCCACCAGGGCCGCGCCATCCTGGGCCACAATGGCCAGCAGCGCCTGCCGCAGCGGCTCGATCTGGGGAGGCTGAGGCTCCCACTCTTGGCTGGTGCGGCCGTCGGGCCACTCGACTCGCACCTGCAGCGGCGCGGGGCTAGCGGCCACCGTCACCACGTCGTCTACGGCCAGCTGGGCCCCCGATCGCCCCTGGCCCAGGTCAACCCAAAGCCGGTGCAGGGTTTCGTACACCGCCTGGCGATCGATTTCGGGGTAGAGATCGATTTTGTTGAACACCAGCAGCAGCGGCTTTTGCCCCCGCTGCAGCTCTAGCAGGGCCTCGTATTCAAGGCGGTTAATTTCTCCGGCGACCACAAACACAATCAAGTCGGCCTGGCCAGCCACAGTCTGGGCCATGTCGGCGCGAATGTCGCCCCCCACCTCGTCTAGGCCGGGGGTGTCCACCAGCTCGATTTGCCAGGGCAGGTCGCTCTCCACCTGGGGCTGCCAGTACACCGACCG
>DASQNN010000474.1:0-13682 GCA_035644955.1 Nodosilinea sp.
TGGGATGAGCCGGCCGATGCGATCGCGGCCTTTCTCACCATCATCATGATGCCCCTGGCCTTTTCCATTGCTGAAGGCTTGGCCATGGGTCTGATTGCCTTTCCGCTGATCAAAGCCTTTCAGGGCAAAACCAGCGAAACCAGCATTGGCATGTGGATTTTGGCCGCCATCTTCCTGCTGCGCTATATCTTTGTCGTCGGCGGCTAGGGTCAATTTGGTAAAGCTAGATTCCTGAATGGCCCCCTAAACTGACCGGCACCGATTACCGTAGGGTGAGCGCTGACCACCCTACGGTAAATTTAAGAGTTTCAGCGGTTCAAAAATGCTTAAGGCGACTTCTGGAAAATAGTTTCCCAAATGGTGGGCACTGCCCACCCTACAGAGACTATAGTCACTGGATTAAGGTTGGTATCTTCTTTCCTAAAAATCTCTTAAGTTGATTGAGGTTCCTCAATCAACGAGCCCAGCCGGAAAGCTTAAATAACGCCTAGGCAATGTCGTAGCGGAAGCTCAGGGTGGCCCAGCGATCGTGGTGCAGGGCGTAGTGGTCGGTAGCGGCGGGCTTACCCTCAACAGACGGGCTAGTACTGAGGTCTTGCAGCAGGGCCTGGGCCAAGCGCAGGGGCTGGGGCACCGGACGAAACCCCGTGGCCAGGGAGGGCGGGTCGTTGCCCAGCACCGCCAGGCAGTGGTCTAAGGGCTGGGTGCTTAGAATCACGTAGGACTCTACCCAGGTGGCCGCTCCCGCCATGGCCCAGCCGGCACCGTCGGCGGGCAGGGTGAGCTGCTGCCCTGGCTCGATCGGCAGAGCGACCGGGGGCACCTCGGCCCCATCGGCGGCGATCGCGTCGGGAAGAGTCATCAGGGCGGTGCAGTCACCCCGGCTGTCGAAGCTAATCCACAGCAGGTGCAGAGGTTGGGTCGAGGCATTGACCAGACGATAGCCAATCCGGCCATCGCGGGGCAGCATGATGGGGTCGTCGACAACGGCCTGCTGGGCCTGCCGAACCGCCAGGGGCCAGGGGCGGTTGGCACTGCGCTCGGTGGTCCGCACCAGCAGCGGCTTGGGCTTGGGCTGCACCGCCTCTAGCACCGCCGCCGCCGCTACCTGGGAGGCGGTATGGTTTTCGGTCAGGCGCACCAGCTTGAGGGCCAGGAGGGTTTGCAGGTAGGGGGTCAGCCGGTTGACCGCCGTTTTCACCGCTTCTTCTTTGGCCAGCATGGTCCCCGGCAGCAGGGTGCGGTTGGGGGCAAACAGTCCGTAGCTGCTCTCGGCAGGGCGGTCGCTGCCCAGATTGGGCAGGGCCTCGGCAAGACCGGGACTTGCCCCGGTGATCACTCTTGGCAAGTCCTCAGCACCGGGTAGGGCAGCGGTCAGCGTCGGGGCTGGGCCGATGGGCAGACGGCCAAACAGACAGTCGGCGGCCCTTTCGCCCGTCGTTACCGAGGTCACCAGGGGAATACCCGCCAGGGCACTGATGGCATCTACCCGTTCGACCCGCTTGAGCTGGCTGTCGAGGGCTACGATCAAATCAATGGCCTGGGGCAGCCGCCGCACCTGCTCAAAGACGGGCTGACGGGCCAGGGCCAGAGGCGATACCTCAACCTCAAGGGGCCGCACCAAAGCTTTGAGCCCCAAGCGCGACTCGAGCCGCAGGGGCACGGCCTGACCAGCACTGGCCCCAGCCACGAGGCGAGAACCTGGCTGTAGATAGCGCAGTACCTGGGGAGGCACACCCCCCAGCCATACGGCCAGGGGCCGGTCGTCACCGCTGGGCAAAACCACCCCCGCCGCCGCCGGCAGCTGCGGGGGCAGGCTGTAGGCCGCCAGGCCAATTCGCGGCGGCAGGCGATCGCTGAGGATAGGCCGCTGGTCAGCCCCAACCCACCGCTGAAGCCGTTGCCCAGCGCGCTGAAGCAGAACCTTGGCCGTAGGGTCGGGTTCTGCTTCCCAGAGGCTCTGGGTCAGAGCATAGGTAAACACCCCGGCGCTAAAGCCCTCCCACTGGCTCTCCAACACCAGGTGCCCTAGGTCGGCGGCCCGCAGCAGTAGCCCCGGCCAGGCACCGTCTAGGGCTAGGGGCCGATCTACCGCTGGCTCCAGACCCGTAGGCACCGTGGGGCGCGACCTGACCCGAGAATTGCCCCAGCGCAAATAGCCCGCATCCTGGTTGCCGGCGTCGATGACAGTGGTGAGGTTGGCCGTCGCCAGGGCGGTGAGCCGGGCTACCACCTCCGCCTCAAGCAAGTCACCCAGGGCCGGATGGTCTTCGCTGGGCAGACGGCTGTCTGCGGTAACCCAGGCCGCCTGAAGGCCGTTGGCCTCGGCCCCCGCCAACCGCACCTGGCTACCGTAGCCGCTAAAGTGCAGCAGCACCACGTCGTCAGCCTGGGCCTGCTGCACCAAATGTTCGTCGATGGCGTTGAGAATGCTGACCCGGGTCGCTTCGTGGTTGGTCAGGGTCACCACATCCCCCGACTGAAACCCGAAGCGATGAACCAGGAGCTGCCGCTGTAGATCTACATCGGTGAGGCAGCCCCTGAGGGCAACGTCTTGGGCCACGCCGGGGTCCAGAGCGCGATCGGGGTAGGCGTTGATGCCAATCAGCAAAGCCAGCTTGCGCCGGGCGGGTTTGGCCAGGGCCTGCTGGTACTGGCCGGCGCTGGCCAGCAGCGTCGTTCCGCCGACCCCAAGCGCCCCCAGAGCCAGACCCGCCTGCTGCAAAAACGCCCGTCGTTTCAGTCTCACCGAGTTGTTAGTCTCACCGAGTTGATTGCATCCTACTAGCCGACGGCTTCGGGAACCCGCATGGCCTTGGCCAGCTCCGCCGCCACCTCGGGCCGAGAGAACTCAGGCGGGGGTAGCTCGCCGCGGCGCAGCATCTCACGCACTTTAGTGCCCGACAGGTGAATCCGCTCGTCCTTGGTGCTGGGGCTAGTTTTAGAGGTGGCCATGCCCCCGGTGCGGGTGCAGTAAAAGGCGTGCTCAAACTTCATTGGCACGATGCCCAGCTCCGTCGGCTCAAACTCATCGAAGATGTACTGAGCGTCGTAGGTGCCGTAGTAGTCGCCCACCCCAGCGTGGTCGCGGCCCACAATAAAGTGGGTGCAGCCATAGTTTTTGCGGATCAGCGCGTGGAAAATCGCTTCCCTAGGGCCAGCGTACCGCATTGCGGAGGGATTGATCGCAAGAATCACCCGATCCTGGGGGAAGTAGTGCTCCACCATAATTTCGTAGCAGCGCATGCGCACATCGGCGGGGATATCGTCGGACTTGGTAGCCCCCACCAGCGGGTGCAGGAAGAGACCATCTACGGTTTCGAGGGCGCACTTCTGAATGTACTCGTGGGCGCGGTGGATGGGGTTGCGGGTCTGAAAGCCCACAATAGTCTTCCAGTTGCGATCGCGAAACAGAGCCCGCGACGTTGCCGGGTCGATCTGGTAGGCGGGAAACAGGGGATGGGGGTCGCGCTGGAGCAGCCACACGGGGCCAGCCAGGTTGACCGTTCCCTGGTCGTAGACCACTTTCACGCCGGGGTGGTTTTCGTCGTCGGTGCGGTAGACGTTGACGGCCTCGTGGGTTTTGTCGTAGGTATATTTTCCCTCTAGCTCCAGCACGCCCACAAACCGCCCGGTGGGGTCGTCCAAACGCACCAGGCTGCCCTCCTGCAGGGGTGCAGCGGTGGCTTCATCCACCGACAGCGTGACCGGAATGGCCCAGGGCAGCCCGTTGGCCAGGCGCATGTCGGTGACCACGGTGTCGTAGTCGGCCTTTTTCATAAAGCCGTTGAGGGGGCTAAAGCCGCCGATGGCAATCATTACCAGATCAGAAAAAGCCCGTTCGTCTAGGCTCACCCGAGGCAAATTGTCGGCGCTGTCTAAAAACTGGGCGTTTTGGTCAGGGGTTGCTAAGCGATCGACCAGGGTGCCGCCATGGGGGGCAATACCGTCTTTCTGTAAAGTCATTGAGATACCGCTGCCTTCTGCTGAGGATGGAACAAGGAACCTGTAGCGCTGGGCCAGTCCTGAGCTGGCCAGAGCAACCCCGTTTTCCCACCGGGGAATTGGGGTTAGTCGCCTTGTTCTATGAAATTACATCTTGGTACCAATGTCACCCAGAAGCCGGGGCAGGCCATAGCGATAGTCACATTGGCGAGCCCATCAAGACTCCCTAACCCGTTCAAACATTTGAATGTTTATTGGGAAAAGTCTCCCCCAAACGGGCTACAGCTATAAATCAATTGCGATGGATCTGCTTCCAAAGGGGGTGCGACGGGCCTTGGGCCGCAATGCGATCGCACATCTGCTCCAGGCGCTCCCGCTCGGCCTTGGTCATGCCCCACAAAATGTAGCGGCTCTCGGCCACCAGCAGGGCCACCGTGAGGCCCACGCACAGCCCTAGCCCCACGGCAGCGGGGCGGTTGTAGGCCAAGCCCAGGCGCACCGCCGACCAGGTGAAATACTGGCGCAGCTGGGCGATTTCAGCGCGCAGGCTCCACAGGCTAATGGGGGCTACCGTCAGCCACAGCAGACCGCTGACAACCCACCAGCGGCGCAGCAAAAGCGCCCTAAGGCGCTCCAGGGGAGCAGGATAACTGGGGGTGCCCATGGCCAGATCCGTTAGCTGAGGGTTTCGGTTGAAGGAGCTGGCTGATCGGGGTCGCCGTAGGCTTGGCCAGTGCGATCGCGCCACAGGGCCAGCAGCGAACTGGCCACAAAAATACTGGAGTAAGACCCCGCCAAAAAGCCCACAATTAGCGCCAGGGCAAAATACTTCAGGGTCTGGCCGCCAAAGATAAAAATAGCAACCAGGGGCAGCACCGTAGTTAGCGAGGTGTTGATTGAGCGGCTGAGGGTTTGGTTGACGGCGCTGTCCACCACGTCGTTGATGTGCATGCCTGGATTGAGCTTGAGATTTTCGCGCACGCGATCGTAAATCACCACCGTGTCGTTAACCGAAAACCCCACGATGGTTAGCAGCGACACAATAAACAAGCTGTCAACCTCAACCCCCAGCACCAGCCCCAGAATGGCAAATACCCCGGCGGTGATGAGCACGTCGTGGGCCAAAGCCAGAATCGCCAGTAGGGCGTAGTCGAGCTTGAAGCGCAGGCTAAGGTAGGCCACGATACCGGCAAAGGACACCAGCAGCGCCAGCAGTCCCGACACCAGCAGCTGACGCCCAATCACCGGTCCCACCGAGTCGATCTGGGTAGAGTCGGTGTCAAAGGGGCCAATCGCTTCGTCTAGGGCATTTTGCAGCGTAGTGCGCTCGTCTACATCGAGGTTGCGGGTGCGAATAGAGAGCACCTGCTGGTCGTCACCCAAAACTTGAATACTGCTGGAGTCGAGCCCCTGCTGGCCGAGCACCTCTCTCACCTCGGCCAAATCCAGCCCTTCGGCACAGCTTTCGGTGGCCACGCAGGCCCGAGCCAGCTGGAGTCGGGTACCCCCGGCAAAGTCGAGGCCGGGCTTGAGGGGCGCGCCAAACTGCTGCCACGAAATCGCCATGGCCACCAGGCTCACCAGCACCAGAGCTGCCGATATGCCCCACCACAGACCGCGCTGCTGAATAATGTTGAGCTTCATGGGCACTCCTAAGGGCGAACGGGGTTAGGGCGAACGGTGTCTAGACCGGGGCAAAACAGGCTGGGCCGTCGAAACTGGGGCAGGCTAATGGCCAGAAACATCAGGGTGCGGGTGCAGGTTAGGGCCGTAAACATGCTGATGATCACGCCAATGCCTAGGGTAAGGGCAAACCCTTTTACTAACCCAGCCCCAAAGTAAAACAGCGCCAGGCAGGAAATTAGGGTGGTGACGTTGCCGTCCAGAATGCTCGAAAACGCCCGGAAAAAGCCTGATTCGACCGAGCGATACAGGGTTTTGTCAGACTTCAGCTCCTCGCGGGTGCGCTCGAAGATCAGCACGTTGGCATCCACCGCCATGCCAATGCTGAGAATGAACCCGGCAATGCCCGGCAGGGTGAGGGTAACCCCTAGCAGGTTAAAGGCCGCCCAGGTGAGCAGGGCGTAGACGATCAGGGCGATGTCGGCCAAAATGCCCGGCAGACGGTAGTAGACGGCCATAAACACGAGCACCAGCGCCAGCCCCGCCATGCCAGCGTAGAGACTGCGCTGAATGCTGTCGCGGCCCAGGGTGGGGCCGACGGTGCGGTTTTCGACCACTTCCACCGGCAGGGGCAGGGCACCGCCGCGCAGCTGAATTTCGAGGTCACGGGCCGACTCGGCGGTGAAGTTACCGGAGATGACGGCGCTGCCCCCGGTGATACCGGTTTCGGCGTACTGCACGTTGACCGTAGGGGCGCTGAGCAGGCGGTTGTCGAGGAAGATACCGATGGTGCGGCCGGTGCCGGCGATCGCCTTGCTAATTTCGGCAAACTCGTTGCCGCCCTCGTTGTTGAACTGAATCACCACTTCCCAAAGCGTGCCGCTGGTGGGACGGGCGATGGCATCGGTCAAGGCATCGCCGCCCAGGGTGCTGGGCTCAAACAGGGCCGCGACCGCCGCTTCGCTGCCGGCAATGTCGGCCTGGAGCCGGTCGATACGGGCCTGGGTCTCATCGTTTACCGTTCCATCGGCAGGCAGGGTGGCCTGGAGGGCGGCTAGCTCGCCCAGGTGGCCCTGAAGAATCTGGTTTTCGATCTGCAGCTGCTGGTCGGTGCCCGCCCGCTGGGCCCGAAACTCGAGCTGGGCCGTGCCCCCCAGCACCCGCTCGGCCTGCTCGGGGTCGCTGACGCCGGGCAGCTGCACCAACAGCTGGTTGTTGCCCAACTGCTGCACCACCGCCTCCGACACGCCTAGGCCGTTGACCCGGCCTTCCACCACGGTCTGCACCGCCTCCATCTCCCGCTCGGTAATGGTGGGGATCGCCTCGGTGGGCTGCACCTGGATGGTGAGCTGGGAGCCGCCCCTCAGGTCTAGCCCCAGTCGGGTGGGTATCTGGGTGATCACCACCACGGCGGCGATGGTCAGTACCAAAATAACCCCTAGCCAAGCTCGATATTTTGCCATTGCGGTTTGCTGCGGTGTTGGGTGCGGGTGGGGATGACTATCCCTGAGGACGTGGATTGGGATGGCTGTCCGTGGACATCGGGAGCAGGTGGGCAGTGCCCACCCTACGGCTGGCCCTACAGCGGTTCCTAGACCTTGAGGGCGACCATGTTTTCGACGGCGGCCTCGATCTGTTTGGGCTGCACGATGGTCAGTGTCTCTAGCTTACCGTTGTAGGGGGTGGGGATGTCTTGGGAAGACAGGCGCAGTACCGGGGCGTCGAGTTCGTCGAAGTAGCGATCGTTGATGGAGGCAATGATTTCGGCCCCGATGCCGCCGGTTTTCATGCATTCTTCCACGATAATCACGCGGTGGGTCTTTTTAATCGAGGCCCCAATGGTGTCAAAATCGAGCGGCTTGAGCGAAATCAGATCAATTACCTCCGGATCGATGCCTTTTTTCTCTAGGCCTTTGACCGCCTGGGTGACGTGGTGGCGCATGCGGGAGTAGGTGAGGATGGTGACATCCTTGCCGGGGCGCACGATCTCGGCTTTGTCGAGGGGCACCACGTACTCGTGGTTGGGCAGGTCTTCTTTGAGGTTGTAGAGCAGCACGTGCTCAAAGAACAGCACCGGGTTGTCGTCGCGGATGGCGGCCTTGAGCAGCCCCTTGGCGTTGTACGGGGTGGAGCAGGCGACAATTTTTAACCCCGGCACCGCCTGAAAGTAGGCCTCCAACCGCTGGGAGTGCTCGGCCCCCAGCTGACGACCGACGCCGCCTGGGCCGCGAATCACCATGGGGATTTTGTAGTTGCCGCCGGAGGTGTAGCGCAGCATGCCGGCGTTGTTGGCAATTTGGTTGAAGGCCAGCAGCAAAAAGCCCATGTTCATGCCCTCGATAATCGGGCGCAGGCCCGTCATGGCCGCGCCCACGGCCATGCCGGTGAAGCTGTTTTCGGCGATCGGGGTGTCGAGCACGCGCAGCTCACCGTACTTGTTGTAGAGGTCTTTGGTGACTTTGTAGGAGCCGCCGTAGACGCCAACGTCTTCGCCTAGCACGAAGACGGTCTCGTCGCGGCCCATCTCTTCGTCAATGGCCTCGCGCAGGGCGTTGAATAGGAGAGTTTCTGCCATGGTTGGGTGTGGTTGGGTGGATAAGTGGATGGGTGGTCGGGTGGATGGGTGAGGGGTTAATGGGTAGGGGGCATAGCGCCCAGGGCGCAGTTTTGCCTACACGGTCAGGCACCCTGGGCGGCGCTCAAGACAATGCCGAACCGCAATGCACGGTTTTCTAGGAACCGTAGGGTGGGCACTGCCCACCACTGGATACGCCAACTTTCAGAGGGTTACCCCAGTTCTGGATCGATTAATCTTCAGCGAAAATGTACTTATAGAGGTCGTCGGGGCTGGGTTCGGGGCTGTCTTCGGCAAAGGTGAGGGCGTCGTCGATGCGGGTTTGGATGCGATCGCGCACCTCTTTCAGCGCTCCCTCATCGGCCAAATTCTGCTCTAGCAGGTAGGCCTCAAACCGCTTAATTGGATCGCGGGCCAGCCAGGCCTCTTTTTCGGCCTTCGAGCGCAGCTCGTCGGGGTCGGCCAGACTGTGGCCCCGGAATCGGTAGGTGAGGGCCTCAATCAGGGTCGGGCCTTCCCCAGCCCGGGCGCGGGCCACGGCCTCCTGGGCGACGGCTCGCACCGCCATCACGTCCATGCCGTCAACCTCGATGCCGGGCATGCCAAACACCGCCGCTTTTTTGTAGATTTCGGGCTGGGAGGTAGCGCGCTCGTGGGCCATGCCGATCGCCCACTTGTTGTTTTCCACCACAAATAAGATCGGCAGCTTCCACAGAGCGGCCATGTTCAGGCACTCAAAGAACTGGCCATTGTTGGTGGTGCCATCGCCAAAAAAGCAGGCGGTCACCTGGTCGGCACTGGCGTCACCCAGGGCATCTTTGCGGTAGCGCGACTGAAACGCCGCCCCCAGGGCCACGGGAATGCCCTCGCCGATAAACGCAAAGCCGCCCAGCATGTTGTGCTCGCTGGAAAACAGGTGCATGGAGCCGCCGCGCCCCCGGCTGCAGCCGGTTTCTTTACCGAACAGCTCAGCCATGACGTTCTTGGCGGGCACCCCAGCGCTGAGGGCGTGGACGTGGTCGCGGTAGGTGCTGCACACGTAGTCGTCAGACCGCAGCGACTTGATCACGCCGCTGGAGACAGCCTCCTGGCCGTTATAGAGGTGGACAAAGCCGAACATCTTGCCCCGGTAGTACATCTCGGCGCACTTGTCTTCAAAGTAGCGCCCCAGGAGCATGTCTTCGTAGAGCACCAGCCCTTCTGCGGAAGAGATTTGAGCCGGGGGAGCCTGAAATTGGGGTAACGTCCGTTCTTGAACCATGGATTTTGCTGGGTCCTACGCCACGATGTCCAACATTTGACTATACCGAAAAGTATCCCCCCTGGGCAGGGGCGTCTTCAGTGGCCTCTTCAGGGCTAGGCCAAGATACGCTCTCCATCATACCGAGTGGGCCACCCGACAACCGTGTTCGGCGCTGCCTAAGCCAGGGCAATCCCTAGCGCCACCAGCGAACCTGTGTTATAAACTTCACTTTTGTTCTGATTTTGGAACAAACGCGGTAGGGTGTAGCTATTTCCCCAGCGTTTTGCCAGCGAGGGGGTGATCAGGGGCTTAGAAGCAGGGGCGTAGGGTCAGGGTTTAACGATAGGCTGATGGCAGACCTGGAGGATATGGACGTTGACCTCCAGTGGCAGTTGAAGATTCAGCGGTTTGAGCAGTCCGCAGTAAATTTTTTGGCTACTATTTCGAGTGAATTCGCCGTTGGGGACGTGAGCTGTGCAAATTCCGTTAGACTACTACCGAATTCTGGGGTTGCCGATCCAGGCCAACGCCGATCAGCTAGCCCAGGCCCACCGCGATCGCGGCTTGCAGCTGCCCCGCCGTGAGTTTTCGGCCGCCGCCATTGAGGCCCGCAAGCAGCTCATTGACGAAGCCTACCGGGTCCTGTCTGACCGCGATCGCCGCCGCGACTACGACAGCAAATTTCTCGCCAACGCCTACACCCTCGATATGGCCCCAGAGCCCCTGCCCGAGGGGCGCATTCCTGGCCTGGCGGTAAGCGCCGATGCGGGGGAAGCGGCGCTCAGGTCGCTGGCCACCGAGCCCGGCGGCAGCGAGGCCCAAAGCTCAAAAATCGAAATAGAGTCTGACCAGCTGGTGGGTGCCCTGCTGCTCCTGCTGGAGCTGGGCGAATACGAGCAGGTCTTGCAGCTGGGGCAACCCCAGCTCAGCAACCCCTACGCCAACGGCGGCATGGCCAGCCCCGCCCCCGCCCAAGACGACGTGGTGCTCACCCTGGCTTTGGCCTGCCTGGAGCTGGGCCGCGAGCAGTGGCAGCAGCACCAGTACGAAATTGCCGCTGAGTCACTGCAAACAGGCCACGAGCTGCTGGCCCGGGGCAACCATTTCCCCAACCTTCGAGCCGAAATTCAGACCGAGCTGTACAAGCTGCGCCCCTATCGCATTCTGGAACTGCTGGCCCGCCCCCTCGACCAAACCCGGGAGCGGCGTCAGGGCCTCAAGCTGCTGAAGGCCATGCTCGAAGACCGGGGCGGCATCGAGGGCAGCGAAGACGATCTCTCGGGGCTGGCCATCGACGACTTTCTGCGGTTTATTCAGCAGCTGCGCGACTACCTCACCGCCTCCGAGCAGCAGGAGCTGTTTGAGCACGAGGCCCGCCGCCCCTCCCCCGTGGCCACCTACCTGACGGTGTATGCCCTGCTGGCCCGAGGCTTTGCCCGCCACCAGCCCGCCCTGGTGCGCCGGGCCAAGCAGCTTTTGCTGCGCCTGGGGGGGCAGCAGGACGTGCATTTAGAACAGGCCGTCTGCGCCCTGCTGCTGGGCCAGACCGAGGAAGCCAATCGCGCCCTCGAACTCAGCCAGGAGTATGAGCCGCTGGCCTACATTCGCGAACACTCGCGCCAGTCGCCCGACCTGCTGCCGGGGTTGTGCCTCTACGCCGAGCGCTGGCTCAAGGACGAACTGTTTCCCCACTTCCGCGACTTCAAAGACCAGCAGGCCACCCTCAAAGACTACTTCGCCGACGTCCAGGTGCAGGCCTACCTGGAGACCATGCCCTCCAGCCCCGGCGCTGCGGAGCCGCAATGGTCCCAGAGCGCTGCCCAGGGAGGGCAATCGCATTCGGTCTCCTCTGCCCCTCCTGGCCCAGGCCATCCATTTCCCACCATTGAGGGGTCGCTGCCCATCGGGGCTCCCACCATGCCCAACCCGGTTACCCCCACCCGGCGCAGAGCCCCGGCGGTGGCCCGCCCCGAGGGGGGCTACGTCAGCAACGACAACAGCACCTACGCGGCGCCGACCCGCAACGGCAAGGGCCGACCCGCTCAGCCAGACCTTTGGGTGGAGCCCCCTGACGGCGGTGACAACGATGTCGCGGCTCTCGGCGTTAGGGACGATGGACACGACGATCTCTCGGTGGCCGAGCGGGTAGCCCAGCTCTCTCCCGAGGGCAAAATGACGGTGGCGAGCAGCCGCGAGGCCCAGGATTCTAGCTCGGCTCCGCCCCCTAAGGGAAAGCGGGGAAAGCGCGCGGCGGCGATCGCCGCCGCCGACGCGGCCCTGCCCCCGGGCCAACAAGCTTTTCCCGACCTAGTAGCCCCCAAAACGCGAGGGCGCAGCGCTGCACCGCGCTGGGGGCGGCTAGCGATCGTGGGGGCAGCGGCTATTTTAGGCGTTGGTATTTTGGGATTTGGCACTATGCGGGCCCTGGGCTGGGTGACTTCGGCCTTTAACGGCCCTAGAATTTCGGGTCAGCCCCTGGCCGTTCGCCTTGACCAGCCCGCCTTTGAAATTCCAGAAGCGCCTCCGGCCCCCACCGAAATAGGCGTCAACGACATGGCGGGCCGCATTATTAACGAATGGCTGGAGATCAAGCGCGGGGCCCTGGGCAAAGACTACCAGGGCGATCGCCTCGATGACATTTTGCTAGAGCCGGTGCTCACCCAGTGGAAACGCCGGGCCGATGCCGCTGCCCAGGAAAGCTGGTACTGGGAGTACGAGCACAACGTCGAGATTGAGGCGGTCAGCCCCGATGATCCCACCGCTGAGCAGCTCCAGGCGATCGCCGTGGTCTCTGAGAAGGCGCGGCTGTTTGAGTTTGGGGTAGAGAATGCCAATGCCGCCTACGACGACACCCTCCGTATGCAGTACGACCTGGTACGCCAGGACGGCAAGTGGTTTGTCCAGGGCATGAACAAGCTGGCCGACACCAATTGATGGTGTCAGAGGAAACCGGGCCAGGGCAATGAGCCTGTTAACCAGCCGGTGTTTCCTCCCCGGATAGACTATTAAATGACTGGCCCCTAAACAACTGGCCCCCAAATAACATCCCGTAAATTAAATAACGGCCCCAGCAGCCCTGTTTCGACAATTTCTCCGGACAGGCAGGGCATAACTGTGTTTTGATAGAATGCTGTTCGTATTACCTCTAGAGCTGAATGCCTGTAGATAGCCCGCCCGCTCCCCAGCCGCCCCTGGTGTTAGAGACCCTCACTGACCCAGGGCTGCCCAACGATGAGTGCCCTCGCCGGGCGCGCATTCAGCTTGACCTGCTGCTGCTAGCGATCGAGGCCCTTGATCTGGGCGGCGGCGAAGCGATGCTGGCCATTTCCCGCGAGCTGGCCCTGGAGGGGTTGGTTAAGAGCCGGGTACACCTATGGCTGCTGCGGGGCACCAACCCCATGCGCCGCTACAGCCAGCGTCGCCCCCTACAAATTGGAGAGGCCAAAGCCCTGGTAATTATTATTTGCACCCTGGCGCGGCGGTTGACGGTGCTGGTGCGCCAGCTCCTGATGGGGTATCAACAGCTGGCTGACAAGCAGCTCTCTCCCGAGCACCACTTTCGCCTGGCCGATTACCTGAGCCGCTTTCGCAGCCACTTTCGGGCCCGCATGAACCCCCGCCGGGCCGGCGTGATTGCCTACAGCAGCGACGACAAAATCAACGAGCTGGCCATTCAGCTTTTGCAACAACTGCTGCTGTGCTCAGGGGTGCTTGGCCCCCAGCGGCTGTGGAGCAGCCTGTTTGACGGAGAAGTATCATGAGCGTTCAACGGCAATACACCCTGCCCCACTGCAACCTGGTCTTAGAAGGGCTGAGCGCCGATGCCAACGACCCGCTCTCGCCCCTGGCGGTGCTGATGAACGCCGAGTGCCACCTGCCCGGTGCCACCGACGCTACCCTGACGGGCGGGCGAGAATTTTTAGACAGTCTGGTGGCGGCAGTGAGCCGCTACGGGCAGCAGTTGCTGAGCGGCGTGGCCTACCCCACCCTGCCCAGCGTCGTTCCGACCCCGGTGGAGGTGAAGCCCGGCGACGGCCCCTATCACCACCTGATTGTGCACCAGCAGCCCCTGGGTGAGCCGCTTAGCGATAGCAACGTGCAGCCGCCCCTAGATATAAAACTCACCACGGTGCAGTTCTATGACCTGATGGAAGCAGTCGATCAGCTCCTGGCCGATACCCAGACCCTGCCCGACCTAACCGCACGGTTTCAGGCGGTGTCACGGCGGCTGGTGCGGCCCACCGAACCCGTCGCCCAACGCGCTGCCCCTGCCGCCTTGGGAGCAGCGGCCCTGGC
>DASQNN010000475.1:0-4091 GCA_035644955.1 Nodosilinea sp.
TACTCACGGCCATGCTGCGCCAGGCTAGAAAAGTTGAGCACTTTAAAGAACGACAGGATCCACTTCAGGCGCTGCACGCCAAGTACGATACGGGTACTGGGCTACCGGTAGTGGGCGACGACGAGTGGGGCCACCTGCAAATCGACGCCACCTCGGTGTTTTTGCTCATGCTGGCTCAGATGACGGCCTCGGGGCTGCAAATCATCTACACCCAGGATGAAGTCAACTTTGTGCAGAACCTGGTCTACTACATTGGCCGCGCCTACCGCACCCCCGACTACGGCATCTGGGAACGGGGCAACAAAATGAACCACGGCAAGCCCGAGCTCAACGCCAGTTCTGTGGGCATGGCCAAGGCGGCTTTGGAGGCGCTGCGAGGGTTTAACCTGTTTGGCATGCGCGGGGGGCAGTCCTCAACTATTCACGTGCTTACCGACGAGATTGCCCGCGCCCGCATTACCCTAGAGTCGCTGCTGCCGCGAGAGTCGGGGTCTAAGGAAATTGATGCGGCGCTGCTGAGCGTGGTGGGCTACCCGGCCTTTGCCATCGACGACGAGCAGCTGGCCCAAAAGACCCGGCAAAAAATTATCGACAAGCTGCAAGGCCCCTACGGCTGCAAGCGGTTTTTGCGCGACGGTCACCAGACCGTAATTGAAGACACCAATCGACTGCACTACGAGCCGGAGGAACTGCGGCAGTTTGAGCACATCGAGTGCGAGTGGCCGCTGTTTTTTACCTACCTGTGGCTAGACAGTTTGTTTGAGGGCGATCGCGACCAAATCCTCTTCTATCAAGAGCGCCTGGCGGCTCTCACCGTCGATCGCGACGGCCATGGCCTGCTACCCGAGCTGTACTACGTGCCTGAAGACAGCCTGGCCGCAGAGCGCCAGCAGCCCGGTAGCCAGCTCCGTCTCCCCAACGACAACCTGCCCCTGGTATGGGCCCAGAGCCTCTACCTACTGGGGCAACTGCTCCAAGACGGGCTGCTCAAACCCAGCGACATCGACCCCCTGGGGCGACACCGCGCCCTGGGCGATCACCGCTACCCGGTGGTGCAGGTGGCCCTACTGGCCGAAGACAAGGCCCTGCAAACCGAGCTAGCCACCTACGGCCTGCCCACCGAAACCCTCGAAGAAATTGCCCCAGTGCAGGTGTTTCCAGCTACCGAGCTGTCGTCGATCTACGCCGAACTTGGCAAGAACGACAAGCTAGACCTCAGCGGTCGTCCGGTGCGGCGGCTGCGCAGCCTGACCACCTCGCGCATTTTTCGCATCAAGGGCGAGTCGGTGGTGTTTTTGCCGTCGTTCTTAGACCAGCAGCGGTTCTATCTCACCCTCGACTACCACTTTCTGGTGGCCCAGATGCGCAGCGAGCTGGCCTACATCTACGACCACTGGCGCGAGCCGGGGCGGCCTACGGTGACGCTGCTGCTGACCCATGCCATGTTTGAGCTGGGTCACAAACCGATCTACGAGTCGCCGCTGATGGCGTTGATGCACGAGTTGCAGGACGATCGCTGCGATCATGTCCCCGTCAAGCTCGGCCCGCTGCATCAGCTGATGATGACCACCAGCCTAGAGCGGGTCGACAACGTCAACGGCTACCAAATAGGCAGCACCTCCGTGGGCTACACACCTCTGTGGACGGCTTACCTGGGCTTTGAGCCCGATCGCGATGGCCCCCTATCGCTACTCGAAGAGTACACCCTAGAGAACGAAACCGATCTCGATCGCCTGCTTACCCAGCTGCGCGAGTCCAACAACATCTACGAGCAGCTAGAGCTGCTGGCTACCCTCAAACACCTACACGGCAGCAACTTTAATACCGGCTTTGGCGGCCCCAGCCATGCCATTACCGTCGCAGACTTGCTAGATGAGGTCTACGCTAAGGCCAGCCAGCTAGAGCAGTGGGGCATTTTGCGCCGCGCCGCCGGTCTGCTAGAGAAAGCCGATATAACCCTGTCCGACGCGGTAACCGAGCTGCTGGTGCGCCAGAAGCAAATTTCCGTGGGCAAGTCCTACAGCGAGGAGTCGCTGATTACTGAGCCCATGGGTCACAGCGAGATCGTCGATAAAATTCGCACCTTTTGCGGCGACGATGTGCGCGACCACGTGCTCACCCAGGAGGTGCTGATCGACCTCAGCATTCTGATCAAGGCCGAGCCTTCCCTCTTCAAAGGGCTGATGACCCTGCGGGTGGGCTACCTGCTGCTGCTGATCACCAGCGAGCTAGCCCGCGAGCGCGGCATTACCCAAGACGAAGCCTACGGCCAGCTCATCGACCTCAGCCCCTTTGAACTTAAGACCCGCCTGCGCCAGGTGCTGGCCGGATTCGACGGGCTCAATCAATCGATTTTCCGCCGCGAGTCGCTGCACGTTAAGCCCCACAACCCAATCAACTGGCAGGTGGTGCCCGACGGCATTGAACCCGCCGCCGAAGAAGCCGAAACGCCCAATTCCCAAGACTGGTGGCGCAAGCGGGTAATTGACGGCGAAATCGCCCGCATCTCGGAGGAATTTTATACCCAGGTGTGGGAGGTGCTGAAGCACTCCAGAGGCATCGTGATCGGCAACAAGTTTGACCGCAAAAATAGGTTAGATAGCGATCGCATTCTCTCTGAGATGACCCCCGGCGAGCAAAACTTTGAGCGCCGCATCACCCACCTGTTGAATAAAATTCAGGCCCCTGAATACCGCCACGTCAACCTCGAAGCCCTGCGCGAAATGGGCGAGATCTTCAAGGTCAACCCCGACCTCTACTTTGAAGACCACATCTATCTCGACGTGCTGATCGGCCACGCCGTGCGCCTCGGCTGGCTCGACCAACAGCCCGATCGCGCCGCCTTCTACGAATCTGAAAAAGCCGCCGCCTGGCAGTCGTTTTATCGGCTACCCCCGACCCAGTGCGCCACCTACATTGCCATGGGGCTTCAGTTTCTCACGGCGCTGGGCGAAGCTGAGTTGGGGGGAGAGGTGCTGGAAGAAGTAGCCTAGAGTTACTGCCTGCTCGATCCCGCAGGGTTCTGGCACAAACCTAGAAACCACCAGAGATGGCCACAGAACTCTGGTGTGTAGTCATCTCTCAAAACAGAGCCTTTAGCGGTTAAGGAAAAAGAATCGTAAAGCCTTCTTGAACAAAGTGCCGATCATGGCTGAGCACTTCCTTAATGCCTAAGGATTGCATGGTTTGCATGGAGATGCAGTGGAGATGCAGTCGGTCAAGCTATAGCCTTTATCCAAGCGCTGTCCGTAGAGCTCTAGCCCCCTCAAGAAGGTATCTCGGCTTTGGGAAACGACTTGAACCATGGGACTTTGCAGTAATAGGCTGGCTCGCTGAACCGCACCTTCCTTAACAAACGGCTCGAAGCTGGAAAAGAAGTTCAAGAATTCAGACAATACTTCATCCGTGGTGACTAGCTCTACGGCTCCTAGCGTTTGGTTGAATTGCCTGACCACTTGATGCCACTGATCTCTAGGGTTGAGCATTGCAGCCCAATAAAATGTATCGGCGAATAAAGTTCTCATCTAAAGTTCTGATTGGTCGCTCTTGGGGGAGCCGTAGAGATAGTGATCTATTTGGGCTGCGCCATCGGTAGGTAAAGTGGCAGCCGTGGTCTCAGACAGCGAATCGGCAAATTCTTCAAAAGCAGCCCAGATAGGCTTTGGTGGTTCGTCGGTAGCTTCGTCAGACTTGTCTAAATTGGTAGACCGTTGCCGCCGTGTCTTAGCAAACAGTAAAAAATCCAGCACTTCTTCTAGCAGAAAGTCTGGGGCGCTGTTGATCTCAAGCAGGAGTTGTTCGCGGGCAGTCACCGAGTTTTCCTCCAAGGACGATAGATCCATAGCTTTAAGGATAGTGGATCGACTTAGGCGAAGACTTCTCTACACCTTGGCCATACCGCGCCCCGAGAGCGTCATGGCAAACCAGGCAGTCAGCAACGTCAACGCTCCGGCAATCCAAAACGGGAAGCTGTAGCTGACGCTGACCAGCAGCCCCGCTGTCGCCGGGCCGATCGCATTGGAAATGCTCAGGTACGAGGCATTCAGCCCCATCACCTCGCCCTGTTCGCGGGGGCCGCTGTTGAGCGACAG
>DASQNN010000476.1:0-10010 GCA_035644955.1 Nodosilinea sp.
TCTTGCTGGAGGATTGTGCTGTGCAGCCGGTTGACTTTACTACTCTGATGGCCCTGTGCCACAGCCTCCAGGCCGACTGGGTGCCTGCCCGCTGCGAAACCGTGGTGCAGACAGACACCACCACCCTGGCCCTAGGGCTGAGAACGCTCGATCGCCGGGGCTGGCTGACGATTTCCTGGCACCCCCAGGCGGCGCGGCTGCATTTGGGGGATGCGCCCCCCAAGGGGCAGGATACGTTTACCTTTAGTCAGCAGCTCAAGCACCAGATCAACCAGCTGGCCCTGGTGGCGATCGCGCCTGTGGCCCCCTGGGAGCGCGCCATCGACCTACAGTTTGGCCCTCGCCCCGGCGACCCGCCCCAGTGGCACCTGTACGTCGAAATCATGGGCAAGTACAGCAACGTCATTTTAGCCAATGCCCAAAACCAGATCGTGACAGCGGCGCACCAGGTCAGTGACCAGCAGTCACGGGTGCGGCCCATTCAAACCGGCGACCCCTACGTACTGCCACCAGCGATTATGAATACGCTGCCGAGTTTGCAAGAATCCCAGGCCGCCTGGCAGGAGCGGGTAACGCTGGTGCCCACGACGCTGAAAAAAATGCTGATGCAGAGCTACGGAGGGCTGAGTTCTTCCCTGGTGCGATCGCTGCTGACCACTGCCCACCTCTCCCCCGACCAGCCTGGCCACAGCCTCACCCAGGCCGACTGGGATCGCCTGTTTGAGGTGTGGCAGCGGTGGCTGGTAGCCCTCGACAAGGGGCAGTTTTACCCTGGCTGGGCTGAGGGGGGCTACACGGTGCTCGACTGGGATGCCGTAGCCCCGGTGGCCAATATTCACACCCTGCTGAACGACTACTACCGGCGCGAGACCAACCTGCAGCAGTTTGATCGGCTGAGAAATCAAATTCAGCAAAAGCTCAAGGGCGCGCTCGACAAGCTGCGGCAAAAGGGCAGTACCTTTGAGCAGCGCCTCGACCAGTCGGCCCAGGCCGATCAGTATCGCCAGCAGGCCG
Source organism: Nodosilinea sp. (assembly GCA_035644955.1). Classification (GTDB taxonomy): domain Bacteria; phylum Cyanobacteriota; class Cyanobacteriia; order Phormidesmidales; family Phormidesmidaceae; genus Nodosilinea. The sequence continues at coordinate 1,015 of DASQNN010000476.1, forward strand.
ATTTGCTCATGACCTATAGCCACCAGTGGCAGCCGGGCACCACCCGGCTTACGGTAGAAGATTTCGATACCGGCGAGCCTGTCACCCTGGCCATTGATCCCGACAAAACCGCGATTCAGCAGGCCCAGCGCCTCTATAAGCAGCACCAAAAGCTAAAGCGTGCCAAGGATGCGGTGGCCCCCCTGCTGGCGGAGGTGCAGGCAGAACTGGCTTACCTGGAGCAGGTGGAGGCTGCCCTGACCCAAATTCCCACCTACGACGACCCGGCCGATCTAGATGCGCTCATCGACATTCGCAACGAGCTGGTTCAGCAGGGCTACCTGACCTCGCCTGACTACCGCCCCAGCGACCCCAGACCGTCTAAAACCGAGGGCTTTCGCCAGTGGTGTACCCCCGACGGGCTGTCGGTACTGGTGGGCCGCAACAACCGCCAAAACGATCTGCTGATTTCCACCGTGGCCACCGACTACGACCTCTGGTTCCACACCCAGGAGATTCCGGGCAGTCACGTGCTGCTACGCCTGGGGGCAGGGCAAACTCCCAGCGATCGCGACCTGCAGTACGTCGCCGACCTAGCCGCCTACTTTAGCCGCGCCCGCCAATCCGACCAGGTGCCCGTGGTCTATACCCAGCCCAGGCACGTCTACAAACCCAAGGGCGCGCGCCCCGGCATGGTGATCTACAAACACGAGACGGTGATCTGGGGGCAGCCCCGCCGGATTGAGCAGCAAAAGGCTAAGCCGTTAGAGCCGGTGCGTTGACAGATTCATGCCTCAATTCAGCAGCGTCTATAACTTCAAATCGACAGACTGAAGCGGGGAAACGATTAAGCGACGCTATTACCAGCAGGACGGGCATTGTTTGTGGACAATGCCGCCCTATGGGAGCCTCCGCAAAATCACTGAGTACATTTGCTCATCAGCTTAAGTTATCGAATCAACACACAATCAGTAGAGATTGTGTTAATGAAAATCTGTACTTGTTGTTACAATGAGGAGCGGAGGAGATGAGAGCCCTCCACCGGAAAAATTATCACAACCCTAGCGCTGCCAAAAGCGCTGAGTTCTTGGTGGTTTCTTCCAGATTGAGAGAACAACGTTAGATATTTAGTATCACCTGAGTCGGCTTCCATGGGGGCCGATTTTTTTTATTCTTTACGTTTTTGACTCCTGATTTTGCCCTGGCGATCGCCCCTCTAAGGCCCACTCAGCGGCAATCTAACCGAAGAGGGATGCCGCGCCCCCTGGGCCAGGGTAAGCGTGATCACCCGGTGGTCGATCTGGGGGCAGTCGCCCGGGCCGACCCCGGTACCGCTGTTGACGGCGTAGGCGGGGAAGCAGGCCGCCGCCACGCTCAGCCGCAGCCGATGGCCGGGGGAAATGGCGCAGGCGGTGGGCTGTAGAGCCAGCGCGATCGCCTGGGGGTTGCGATCGGACGGGTCGTGATGGTCGACGCGGCAGTGGCCCTGGGTGAGGTTCATCACCCGACCATCGCCGTGCACCTCAGATAGCACCACGCTGAGGTCAAAGCTGGGGGCATCGGCTTGGCAATACAGGGTCGCGGTGGGGGTGCCGACAAGCGTCAACCCGTCGGGCCAGGGAGCGGTAGTGTAGGTGAGAACGTCGGTGCGGCCGTCGATGGCCGCGCGGTCAAAGGGGCCGGGGGGCAGACCGCAGTGGCCGCCCAGGGAGGGTACCGGTCGCCAGGGGTCGTGAACGATCACGTCTGCCGGAGTCTCTGGCGGCGGGCCGCTTTCTGCCTGGGCTTGAGGCGGCTGAGCGGTGAGGATGCCGTCGTCTGAGCGCAGCCCTGCCAGGCCGGTACTGCGGAGGTAAAAGGGTGTGCCGGGGCTGGTGGGCCAGCGAGCGCGCCCCTGCCACTGGTTCACCCCCATCACAAAAAGCTGAAGAGATGGATCGCCTGTCTCGAAGGGAGAATCCTGCAAAAACCGGTCAAACCAGCGAATTTGCACACGATCGATCGCGCTGTCGGCCTCAGGGCCACAATCCACTGCCCCCACCCGGCGGCTCCAGGGCAGGTGCCCCCAGGGGCCAATCCACAGTTCTTGGGGGGCGTTGCCTTGAGACACCATTTGCTGATACAAGCGCAGGTTTCCCCGCAGGTAGGGGTCGTACCAGCCGCCGATATGCAACATGGGCAGATTTACCTGAGCCAAATCTGGTTGGAGCGCCTGCCAGTAGCTATCGGCCTGGGGATGATCGAGCCACTGGTGAAAGAACGAGTCGGCGGCGTAGGTCGTCAGCACCTGGGGTCGGGCCGGAACAGCATCGCCCAGGGGCAGTGCGTTAGCGGCCTGGCGGAGCGCCTGGTAGGCCGCGCTATTTTGGTTTAGGCGGGCGGTTTCGGCGGCGAGCTGGAGAGCCCAGCCAAGGCCAATTTGCAGGGGCAGGGCACCATTTTCGTAGGCCCAGTCGGCATAGAGGTCGTAGCCGACCATGGCAGGGGCGATCGCCCTCAGCGCCGGCGGTTTTCGCGACGCCGCGTACAGCTGGGTCATGCCCTGGTACGAAAAGCCGTACATACCCACCGCGCCGCTGCTCTGGGGCAAGCCCGCCGCCCACTGCACCGTGGCGTAGCCGTCCTCGGCCTCGTGGCGAAACGGGTCAAACTCGCCGCCGGAGGTGCCCCGCCCCCGCACATCCTGGATCACCACGATGTAGCCGTGGCTGGCATACCAGGTGGGGTGGGCATAGACCACGGTAGAGGCGATCGCGCGTCCGTAGGGCTGCCGCATCAGCAGCACCGGAAACGGCCCATCACCCATGGGGTAGTAGACATCGGCATCGAGGTGAATGGGGTCTGCCCCAACCTGGGGAGCTAGGGGCAGCGTTAGGGTTTGCCGGGGAGCAACAGCGTAGGGGCCAGAATTGGGCAAGGGAGTATGGAGCGGTAGGGGGAATGGCCTCAGTGGGCAGGTGAGGAGTGTCCGCCTTAGGGAGCGTTGGGGGGCGGCACAGGGGCCAGGCCTAGGTCAGAGTCTTTGAATAGGGGGTGTCGTGGCGGCCTAGGACGGCTAGATCTTCAGCATCTAGCTCGACGGGAGTGCCGCTGCGAATCAGCTCGGCGAAGTCTTCGTTGGGCACCATGATGCACAGGGTATAGAGCCGGGTGGGGCCAGTATTTTCGACCACATGCATGCCGGTGGGGGGCACCAAAATGCTATCGCCGGCGCTAATGGCCACGGTTTTGCCGTCGCAGGTGGCGCGGCCTTCGCCCTTGAGCACAAAGAACATTTCGACGGCAACCTGGTGGCGGTTAGGAGGCGTTTTGCCACCAACGTCAAAAATTTCGACGCAGTAGGTCAGCGACATGTTGGCGATGGTGGGGTCAAACACCAGGGCCAGACGGTTGCTGTCGCCGGGGCTAATGCGAAAAGCTTGATAATCTTTGGGTGACTTATAAACCGGAACCACGCAGCTGGTGGGCAAGGAGCAGGCCAAGGTGTCCATAACCGAAGTGTCCATAGCCAAAGTGTCCATAACAGGTCGACCTAACGGTACGGGCTTGACTAATGCTTAACAGACTGGCACGGAGATCACAGTAGCTCACTGCACTTTTCATAAAACGTTGTCTGCCCTGCCGCGTCACGGGCAGCAGCAGGGCATTCTATTTCAAAGCCACCCACAGTTTTAGGGGTGGCGATACCCCGCGCGCGATCGCGCAGGATCTTCATAAACCCCCTTGACGAAGTGGTTTAGGGTTACGCTAAACCTGAGTATGCCGCTCATAGGCGGCAGCAGGGTGAGTGACGAGGCCCTGTTCTCATCGCCCCTGCCGTCTGCCCCTCTCCTCCGGTTCTACGATTATTTCCTCGGTCTACAGCACAGCATGATCGACATCCTCATCATTGAGCACGATGCCGCCACAGAGCAGTTTTTGGTCAGCGTCCTGAAACAGCAGGGCTACAGCATAACTACCGCCCGCAGCGGGGCCGAGGGGCTGGCCCTGGCCGAAAAGCTGCTGCCGGGGGTAATTATCTGCGACTGGAATATTCCGGGCGAAATCAACGGGTTGGCCATCTGCCGAGCGCTCAAGCACCATCCGGTGCTCTCGATTACGTCGCTGCTGCTGCTGACCGCCCGCTATAGCACCGCCGACCGGGTCAAAGGGCTAGAGATGGGGGCCGACGATCTGCTCTCGAAGCCAGTGGATATCAACGAGCTGAACGCGCGGGTGCGGGCGGGCCTGCGCATCTACCAGCTCACCCAAGACCTGCGCCAGCAAAAGCAGCGCATGGAGGCCGAAATGGCCGAGGCCGAGGGCTATGTGCGATCGCTGCTGCCCAACGACCAGGGCGGCAGGGTGCCCATTCAGTCGCGGTTTTTGCCCTCCCAACAGCTCGGTGGCGACTGCTACGACTACTACTGGCTCGACCCCGACTACCTGGTCATGTACCTGCTCGACGTGTCGGGCCACGGGCTGGGGTCGGCGCTGCTGTCGACCTCGGTGCTCAACGTGCTGCGATCGCAGTCGCTGCCCGACGTGAGCTTTTATCGGCCCGAAAAAGTACTGCGGGCGCTCAACGAAACCTTTCAGATGAGCGACCAAAACCAAAAATACTTCACCATCTGGTACGGCGTGCTCAACTGCGCCAACCGTCAGCTCCTCTACGCCAGCGCCGGTCATCCCCCAGCGGTGCTGGTATCTATTGACGCGAATCAGCAGGTGACCACCACCCGCCTGCGCACCCCCGGCATGCCCGTGGGCATGCTGCCCGACGCTAAATACCAGTGGCAGCGCTGCCAACTGCCCCCCAATAGCAGCCTCTACCTGTTTAGCGACGGCCTCTACGAGGTGCTGCAAAACAACCAGCAGTACATCGGCCTCGACGCCTTTATTGACCTGCTGGCCGTGGCTAAGCGCGAAAGAAGCGTTGACCACATTCTCGATACGGTCATCCAGCGCCAGGCAGGTGAAGTTGCCAGTGATGATATGTCGCTGATGATGGTTAGCTTAGATTAGGTTTTTGACAAAGGTATAGGATGCAGGGTTACCCCTGTTAAGGTGACCCTGCACTCTATACCCCTAACAGACCCATGCCCATCAGAACGCGCCGCGCCACAAAGCCGTATCAGACGCCCTACGACACTTTGACTTTGGCGGCCTCAAAAGCCTGACGGTCTTCGTAGATCTCAAACACCCGGTCCATGCTGGTAAGTTCAAACAGCATGCGCACTTGGTCGTTGGCGGAGCAGATGCAGAGGGTGCGGTTTAGCCCCCGGATCTTTTTGAGCAGCACTACCAGGGTGCCCAGGCCTGAGCTGTCGATAAAAGTAATATCTTTAAGGTCCACCAGAATAATTTCGGCTCCGTTTTGCAGCAGTTCTTCCACTGACTGGCGAAATGTTTCGGCTTTGGTGCTGTCTAAAATACCGGCGGGCTCAATAACTTGAACGTTAGAACTCATAATAAAAGTCACTGTCCTAAACTAAAAATTTGCGTGTTAACTAGCCCTTTAGTCTACGGCTAAACAATAGCCAAATCCGGGGAGTAAATGGCCCTGGGAGTGCGATCGCAGTCAATTTCTACTACCAGGTTAACGTGTTCACCATCGGCCTTGAGGGGCGTAATAAATAGCTCTGGGTGCAGGGCCCGCCAAAAGTACTCCACAAACTCGTCGATGGTGGCATCACTCATGCCGGTTTTACCCTGGGCTTTCATTTGGTGCTCGGCATCTTTGCGCCACTGCTTGCTAAGGCGATAGTCGGCCGGGCAGAGCACCATCAGGCGATCGAGGCAGTCCCACAGGGGCAGGTAGGTGGCTAGCTGAGCGTTCATGTCGCGGGCAAACTGGCGATCGGCTTCGCTAGAAATCGGGTCGGGCGCCTGGTCAAACTGCGCCGGGTCCGTGGGCCGCGCCCCCAAAAACCAGCCCTCAAACAGCAAAATATCCACATCCTGCACCCACTCGGGGTCGGTGCGATCGCCCTCGCCGCCGTGCATAGATTTGTCGAAGCGAGGCAGGGGAACCGCTTCGCCCGCTGCCGCCGAGCGAATGTGGGCTACCGTTGCCAGCCCCAGGTCAATGTCGTGGGTGCCCGGCGGCCCTCGCCACCGCAGCCGTGGGTCGCTCTGCACAAGCTGCTGGCGATCGCGGTAGGTCTTGTAGAGGTCGTCTAGAGAAAGGCCCACCGCCCGGTAGCCCATGCCCCCCAGCAGGTGCTGCAAAATCAGGGTCAGGGTGGTTTTGCCGGTGCCCTGCCCCCCCAGTACCCCTTGAATCAGCGGGGCCTTGAGCTCGTCGCGGGCCTGCTTGAGGGTCAGGGCTAGGGGCAGCCACAGCCGCCAGTACAGCCCGAGGTATTGCTCTAAGGGGGCAGGCGGCAGGGGCAGGGCGCTGTGGTGGGGCGCCAGGGTTTGCAGCCAGTGCAGGCGCTCTTGCAGTTGGGCCATGCCGTTGGCGGGGGTAATGCCCCAGGCGGCGGCCCGCTGGGGGTCAGCTAGCTCCCAGGCCAAGAGCTGCTGAAGCTGGGCCTCGTCTAGGGGGTTGCCCGCCAGATGGCTAGTGAGAAGGGGTGCGATCGCAAAATTCACGGAAGAGTCTGCCAAATTTGTCATGGTCGTCGCCGTCACTGATTGCTGAGCTGCACCAGAATGCTGCCGGTCTGCATCGCGTCGCTGCGATCGCCGCTGACCAGCGTGATCTGTTGTAGATGCTTGAGGGCGGGCTGGGCCGCTGTACCCCACAGCCGCCACTGGGGCAGCTGGGCCACCAACCCGGCCTGCAACTGTGGCCAGTCAATATGAACATAGCCGTTGCGGGGGCCGGGCAACTGAGCCACCTGCGACCACCAGGCCGGGGGTTGCCGGTCGCCAGCGGGGTGAATGACGACGTCTAGAAGGGCGGGCGAGGCGGCCAGCACCTCGTACTGGTCGACCTGGGCGTGCAGCCCGGCCACCTCGGTCACCACCTGAAAGGGTTTAGCACCGCTCCCCTGGGGCAGCGACAGCCGCGTCCAAGCCACAGCCGGGGTGCCCTGTAGATCGAGCGCACCAACCCCCAGGCCCTGGCTCTGGGCCAGCACCGTGAGCGAATCTAGGGTTTCGCTCACGGCCTCACTTTGGGGTGCTACCACCAGCCAGTCGGGGCTGGTCGCCTCTGGAGCAGCCAACCCCACCCCATAGGCGCGCTCTACCCCAGCCTGCAGCAGCGCTGTGGCCCCTGGCCCCAAAGCTCCATCGATAATATTGGTCAGGGGATAGCCTTGATCGCCAGTGGCTGAGACCAGCGCTAGCAAAGGCTTTAGCGTTTGGCCCAGGGTGGCTAGGTCAGACCCCACCGCTGTCAGGGCCAGCGAATCTGGTAGGTAGGAAGCGATCGCGGCCCAGTCGTTAGCCTTTGTCCGCTGGGGGTGCAGCCGGTGCCCCTGGGCAGCCAGCAGCGCCGTGTGGCCCACCAGCCCCTGGCGGGTGAGCTGCCACGACATCAGCCCCCAGCCCACCTCGTCATCAGCGGTGTCCATCTGGCCTAGACCCAACTGGCCCAGGTTCACAGCGTCGCCCTGCTCCGGGTTTAACCACTGGTTGAGGGCGGGTAAATTTAGGGCCAGCAGCCCCACCCGCTGGCTGGGCAGCTCTCGTAGGGCGGTTTTGTAGCGGCGATCGCCCTGCAGGTTGAGGTCGCTTGACTGGGCAGCGGTCAGGGCCTGGCGCAGCACGTCGGGGTGGTTGGCCGCCAGCACGTAGCGGTTGGCCACCAGGGCCGTGGCCAGCTGGGCGGTGTCTTCGCCGGGGAACCGCTGCGCCCCCCGCCGGGCGTAGATCAGCCGGTTGCCCGAAAAGTCTTCAAAGGTGAGGGCGTCGCCTGCGATCGCGCGGTTTTGCCAGTACAGCTCCAGGGCCGCCTGGGCAGCCGCACTGTCGTTACAGGCCAGGGCCACCAGGTAGCCAGGGGTGGTGCCGTTGGTGGGGTCATAGTCCAGATCGGGGGTGACCATCGCGGCGGTCACTTCTTCGCCCAGCCAGGGTTGCAAATCGCGGCTGTAGCTGAGGCCAGTGTTGGCTAGTAACGCCTGCTCAATCAGCTCCTGGTCGCGGCGGGTGGCCTGGCGCAGGCGGGGAGCGGCCAGATAGTCCCACAGGCTGGCGAGGCGATCGGGGCGCACCAGCACCGAAGCCACCACGGTAGACTGCTTGGGCACAAACTGGAGGGCCAGCGGCTGCGCCTGCCCACCGCGCTCAATCAGGTACAGGGGAGTGTTGAGGGTCAAGCGCCCCAGCAGGCCCAACCCCAGCACCAGCAGCAGCCCGGCGACAAGGGCGAGGGGACGAATAAATGAGCGAAACTTCATTGACCTCACGCGTAAAACCCCAAAACACCCGCAGCGCGATCGCCCGCGCCGACTTAATTCTCCCTAGTGTATGGCCCTTCGATACCCGTAATGCCTCGGATGCCAGCGGGCTGTTTAGAAATTAAATAATGTAAATTTTCGGGTTTCTAGGGGTCAGAAAGAAATTTGCGCCCCTTTGCTCCACCCTTGCCCGACAAAACTTCATTCGCCAGGGCCTGTGCCGATAGACTGGCCAATGGACTGACTGACAATCGCCTCGGCGCGCCGCGCCGTTTCGGCTTTGCGTTCGCTGTGGCGATCGGTGAGATAGTCGACCTTGTCGCGCAGCAGCAGAGTGAACTTGTAGAGTTCTTCCATCACGTCGATGACGCGATCGCGGTAGGGCGAGTCTTTCATCGTGCCGTCGTCATAAAATTCTTGGTACGCCTTCGGCACCGACGACTGGTTAGGAATCGTAAACATCCGCATCCAGCGGCCCAGCACCCGGAGCGTATTCACCGCATTGAAGGATTGTGAACCGCCACACACCTGCATCACCGCCAGGGTTTTGCCCTGGGTGGGTCGCACCGCCCCCAGGGTCAAAGGAATCCAGTCGATCTGGTGCTTGAGCAGGCCGCTAATGTTGCCGTGCATCTCTGGGCTAGACCACACCTGCCCCTCCGACCAGGTGACCAAATCCCGCAG
>DASQNN010000477.1:0-6984 GCA_035644955.1 Nodosilinea sp.
GTGTTGACCAGTTCGGCAAAGGGGATATACAGGTGCAGGCCTCCGCTCCAGCTGGAGCAGATCAGCAGGGTACGGGTGATGCCGATGGTCTCTAGGGCGGCGCGAATCTGGGCGACGCCGGCAGCGGTGCAGTAGTCGCCGCCAGCGTCGAGGTCGAGCAGGGCGTAGCGGGTGTCGTGGGTGAAGCGGACGCCGATCAGTTGGTTGGCGTCTTGCCACTGGTTCCAGAGGACGCGGGGTCGCAGCGGGTAGGTGGTGACGGTCGCCCAGGCGGCTTTAGTGGTAGCGTCATCCGGCAGGTCGGCGCGGATGAAGTTCCAGCGGTAGTGGCCGAAGATTTCACACAGCCGCTGGCCGGTGGGGTCAGCGGGGAGCGGTTCGGAACGGGGAGCCTTACGCGACTCCTCGCCCCATCCTATGGATGCGGTCATGGGGGCTTCTCTCTCCTAAAAAAGAGCAATAGGTATTGCCCCGAGAGAAAACCGGTGTTACCATAGCCGCATAAGAAATAGCTGCGTGGCTCGGGAACTGGTCCTCTCGGGTTTTCGCTTTTTAAAGAGCCGGTGGCATTCGCTGCCGGTTCTTTTTGCCTATTAAGGGTCTGGTCAGGACGCTTAATACTGATGAACGCGATCGCCAGGGGGTCAACCCAGCAGGGCGTAAATCATTGCCGGATCATAGTACAGGTGTCTAAGCCGGGCAAGGCAAATGCTAAGAATAGATTTCATCAGGTTTTTGGGGGTTGGTATCGGCCTCCTAACGTACAACGAAAGACTGTGGTTACCGCTCGGTTGGCGGTAGTTGCCAGGGCTCTAGACCAGCGTCGCGGAGCTGCTGTTCTAACCGGGCCACCTGTTCGCGCAGTTCGTCGGGTTCTGCATAGGCCTCGCCCAATGCGGATAAATCTGCCTGGAGCCGTTGGACGAGCAAAGCCTCGCGATCGCTCTCACTACGATCAACTCCAAAGGCAGCATCAAAACGGCGTTCTAGGGTTTCAGTAGCCAGAGCTATACAGAGCTGCAGCGCCTGTTTATTGCCCCGGTGCGATTGCCAATGCCAGTAGACAATGACTACATCGAGGGGTAGTGCTCTGATTCTGGTCTGCCCTGTAATCTGCTCTGATGACTCCACTTCTACGTCAGAAATCCGAGGCGTGGAATCGTTACCCAGTAAAGCTTTGATGGCCTTTGAGCGCAAAAAATCCGAGGCGTTCGACACTGTTAAGCCCACCGAGTCAGCTGCGCCGGTGATGCTCATCCGATAAGAGCCATCGGGCATCTGGAAACCATCGACCGACAACGGGCCGATCGCAACCGTGGCGCGTTTGGCTTTATCGCTGCTGGTCATCCTGCCACCCTCTGCCAAAGCTGGGCAATCTGAGCCAGCATGGTCTGAAACGTTTCGCGAAAAGCCCGGTGCTCACTTTCGTTAAGTGCGCGATCGCGATCAGACTGCTCACGAGCCGCCCGCATCTCTGCCCGGTCGGCCCTGGCTTCGGCTAAAAACACCTCAAACCGCTGATCGGCTTCAGCCTTGTGCTGCTCAGCCCGCTGCGCGGCTTCCTGCTGCTGCTGCCCCAGGTTGGCAATCATCTGCACGGTGTCGGCGATCGCCTCCTCCATGCGCCGGTTAGTGTTGGCCGACATCGAGCTGCTGACTTCTTCGGCCTCAGCAATGCCGTCCTCAATTCGCCCGCCCCATGCCTCGATGGCTCGGGCGTTGCTCTCCACGATTCTCTCGGTACGGGCAAGGTTTGCCTCGGTACGAGCTAACCCCTCAATGGTGGAAGCCAGCAGGACCTCCATACGGTCTAGGCGATCGCTGCTCTGGGTCATTTTTTATCGTCCTCCTCGGTGGTCGATGGTATTTCCCCACTAGCGATCGCAGCTTCAACCGCCTCAATAATCAACGTCTCAACATAGTTGCTCATGCTGCGATTTTGAGCGGCCGCAAGTTTGGCCAGCCCCTCTTTGTAGGGCTGGTCCATGTAGACCATCAATTTCGCCTTGTCTGTTGCCATGGGCAAATCATAGGCGCTTTCGTTGGGCATGGACACACCTAAGTAGTAAAAAACAGCGGGACACAAGCTAAGTATACACAAAGTATTAATACTGTGATATTACTGTACTCATATGTGGAACGCAACCGGAACAACTAAGTTTCACTGAACCGCCCAAAGCATTGATTTAACGAAGATTTGACCTGTAACAAGAGGTGTAACGACGTGGAACGTGAACCGCTATCGATTCGCAGGTTTGCCGAAGTCTGTGGGGTCTCCCACACCGAGATTGGTCGCAAGATGACTGCCCTGGGTATCTCAGGCACGCCCCAAGGCAAAGGTCTACCCACCCTGCTGAGTCCAGCTGAGCAAGACAAAATCGCCGCTGTCCTGTTTATCCCTGCCGAACCGCCCGCCGCGCCTGCGCAACACGTTGAGGTGCTGGGCAGTGGTTTATCGGTCTACACGCCCCCGCCGCTGGCAACTCGGGGCGTCAACAGCGAGCTCAGTCGCCACCTGCAACAGCAGCAGCTCACCCAGGCGCTAGGGGCGTTTAAGGGCAATCAGGCCAGCTTTAGGAATGCTCTGCTAGGGATGGCGGCGGAGTCTGGCCGTCAGCTGGGCCACGAGATGGCCATTACCGAAATGAACACGGCCCTCTCCACCCACGCAGAGCTACAGCAAACGGTGGGAAAGGAGCTGGGTGTCGTCGCAGACGCGCCCGATACCGCTGCTGGTTAGTCGCCCTCGCCCTGGCGATTGCCTTGCTGGCGATCGCCCTACCGTAAGCCCCAGCACTGGCTCTGAGACACCGCTGGGACCTGAGCCCAAGTTACGACACCATAGGCTTCACCCACCATGAAACGAGACCCTAACGCCAATGCCCTGGCCATCTGGCTGATCGAGCAGCAGCAGGCTAGCCAGACGGCCCAGCCGCAGTCCCAACCTGGTGAGCTGCACCTCCACCAGCATCACCACGCCGCGACCCCGCCACCCGTCTCACCCCCGGAACCCCAGACCGTGCGCCTGCACCCGCTGTTTGTGGCGACCTACATGCTGTTTCTGTCGGTGGCAATCAGCGTGCCGCTGGCCTTGATCGCCGCCATCGTCGACAGCACAAACCGCCCCAGCGTTCAGTATGTGCAACCAGAGCGGAGGGGCTGGTGATGACGAACCAAGACCCGAACCGGCCTGAGATCATTACCCGTACTGCCTTCGGTGGCAAGTCTGCCGTAGCCCTGGGCAGCAATCGCTACAGCGTCAAGTCCGAGACCCTCTACCGGGCCGCCAATGCGATCGCCCTGCCCGCCCGGGGCATCGTGGTCGATGCGGCCCTGTGGGTGGCTAGCCTGGCGGTGCTGTTTCGCGTCCCCTTCTCGCTGATGGTCGATGGGCTAATGCCCTATTACCTGGGCTTGGCCCTCATGCTGCTGACCCTGGTGCCGCCGATGGTGGCGATCGCCATGGTGGGGGAGGCGCTGCCCAACCACCGTCCCGACTGCTGGGCCAGGCTGGCCATGGTGATAGGGGCCCTGGCGATCGCCACGAACGGGTTTTGGGTGAGGGCGTTATGAGCAGCCGCTACAACTTCGACCGCGCCGACTATCCCCTGCTTCAAGCTATCCGCATGCGTCGGGGTGTTCTATCGTGGGGCCTGGGTTTAACCGCCTGGGCTTTGCTGCTGGGCTCCACCCTGATTGCTGAGGAGCACGACAACCGCCTGCACTGGGTGCGCACCGGCATCATTGCCGCCACCCTGCCGATTGCCGCCCTGGGCCGTTTAGCGGTAGAGGACAGCGTTAAGGCGGGCCGGGTGCTACTGGATTACGAGGATGTCACCGACGCCGGCCGCCAGCAGCTGCTCTGGCACGAGACGACCGATGAGGTGCAACAGGGCGATGCGATTGAAGCAGCGGCCCCAGCGGTGGAGGTGGTCGACGCCTGGGAATATCTAGCCCAAGCCGCTAAAGAATGGCGATCGCACCTGGCTTTACTCAGCCCCACCGACACCGGGAAAAGCTCGTTTCTGTACCTGCTCCTGGGGGCGATGGCCAAGGCGAGACCTACGGTATTGCAAGCGGTGGAGGGCAAGGGCGCGAAGTGGCCTGGTGTACCGCCTCAAAACATTCTGCGGATTGCCTTTAGACCCACGCTCGAAGATGCCCATTCGCTGACCTACCGACTCCACAAGCTGCTCAACCTGGTGCAGCAGCGGGTCGATCAAGGCCAGTGGGAAGGGCCACAAATGGTGACGGTGCTTGAAGAGTACCTCACCCTCAGTTCTGGGCTAAAAAAGCGGAAAGGGGCGTTTGAGCCCTATGGCCGCGAGCTGGAAATCAGCGTAGAGGCGATGGCCTCTGTCGCTCGTGGGGGCGGTGGGCAGCTGGTGCTGATCTCACAATCCCCTAACGCTGAAGACCTCAAATTCTCGGGCGGCATTCGCTCAAACTTTCGAATCGCCTGTTTGGGGTCTAAGTTCGGCGGCTTCGATGCCATCGAAAACATGATCGGCAACTACCGCTTTATCAATGAGCGCCACCGCGATCGCATTGAGGCAGAGTACCAGGCCGCCCGCAAACAGTTGAGGAGCGATCGCCACCCGCTGGTGCTCACTAACCTGATGGGGGAATGGCGGTGCTTCCCGCTGCCGTTCATGAGCGAGACGCAGCTCGCCGCCCTCGAGATTGCGTCTTTGCCTGTGCCCGATGAGTTGATTATTGATGATGGTTGGCTACCGGGAATAGATGAGATTGCTAGTCCTGGAGGGCCATCACAACCGGAGACAATTCATCGATCCAAGCCGGCCACTACAGTCATCGACCCAAACGAGAGTGAGCAGCCAAATCTAGAGGCGATCGAGGGGATTGTTTTTGAGGTCTTAGCTGGGGCTTCTGAACCGATGAAAGCGCACGAAATTAAGAATAAAAGACGGCCGCTTAAGACTGTCAATAAAGACCTCTTCGCTGTGATTTTGGCGGGCCTGACCAGACGGGGAGAGCTGCACCAGACGGATGAGGAAACCCCACGCTACAGCTTGCCCCCCAACTCCCCCCTGACCGGACGGGGGTAGGGGGGAGTTGGCGTCCGGTGCCTTGCAGAATGGGCGTCTGGTGCTGTCCGGTGGCCCCGTCCAATGCGTCTGGTCAGACACCTCCACCAGACGCACCACCGGACGGACCAGATAAGGGCGGACGCTCGTAACAAACCTTAGGACGTGAGCACCCAAAATGGCTTGGCAATGCCCTTACTGGAGTTTAGAAAAACTCTGCAAATTTCATATAGCTAGTTCTAGCCGTTACTCCCTGAGCATAATGCTCTTTTTCCCTTTTATAAACGAATTTTGTTCTCACCACCACCCCCAAGTTTAAGAATTCAATCGGTTGTATCTTCTCTAACGATTCTTTTCGAAAACTACCTATTCTCGCAAATTTGTATTGAATGAATACATCAGCAGTTTTTACCGGAGCTGGTAAGAGCTGTCTTCCCTTCAGCTGGAGAATTTAACTAAATAGAGTGTATTTCCTGGAGGTGTCCTATGAAGTTCGCTACATTAGCTTTATCAATAGCTTTTGCTCCGCTCCTGGCTGTCTCTCCAATGCAGGCTGCTACCGTAACTCAACTGCGAGAACAATATGTTGAAGCAAATTTCAAGAGTATTGACGGGTGCATTACGACTTATGTCTATGTCGTCGCATCAACTTCAGCAACTCGTGTTTCAGGTAGGGGTGGTTTTAGCAATATTGGTTATGCTTCTATCATTGTCAACCAGGAAGATGATCCAGCCAATGGGCCTGAATGCGGGACAACTACGCTGCTCCGCACTGACTACCTAGAGCTTCCTGCAGCCAATGTGCAGATTGCTAATGGTTCTGGTAGGGCTTCTATATCGGGTTCTGGAATAGCCTACAACTCAGAAACATCAGAGTCGTCTGAATATACTATTTCGCTTAATTGGCGTCCAAATAGCAACCCCACTAATCTAAACATAAATTATGTGGAAGATTACGGTGGCATGATTGTCCGAGCGGTTGGCAATGTACGGGAGCGTTCGGCGGTTGCATCTGGCACAGTTATCAGTGAAGGCATAAACTTTACTCCTAGGCCAACCAGTGATGCGCTTGTAAGGTCAGTACAAAACGCCACCATTGAGGTTACTAGGAGATAAGCCTAGAAGATTTTCCATGCTGCACAGCCTTGACCCCTACTGGGTTTATAGCTCTCAACTAAATCATTCTCGTAGGCTCAAGTGCAATTGCCACTGCTTTCAGTCTGAAAGCAAGATAGCAGCTGAATAACGTTGCATTCAGCTTTAAACCCGCTGAGTGGGCAAAAGCAAGTCCGCAGCAAGAAGGCCATAAGCTTTGGTCGACCTATCCCACTGGGTCAACCAAAGTGAAGTTTAGGAGTATTTAACCTCGTCAGGAATGGCGTAGTGTCTGAACGGTTCGGGAGCGTAGCCCTTCTGGGCGTAGCCGCCCCTCCACCGCTGGAGCTGCTGCGCCATTTAACGCTCAGTGTCGCCCCATGACGTCCAGGGATGCAGAGGCAGAGAGCCCTGGCGGGGAAAAGCGGTAAGCGGCGGTAAGTAGCATCACACCTACCCAAAACAAACCACACACAGGGCAGCGGTGCCTGTAGGGGCTACACCAAAACGTTCCAAAATTTGGCCAACGCGGCGTTGGCCAATTACGGGGTAAGCCAGATCGGCTAGTTGCGCGCGCAGGCAACTATTCAACATGGAATCAGGGTGAGGATTTCCTCAGCTTTTTCACTCTCCTAAAGCTGAGGAATTGCTTGGACAAGCATGAAGTTTTGTATTCCTACCTGAAGCAGGAATTTTGGCAAAGGTGTATATGCTGTAGGGGCAAGTAGTCGTCTTGCCCTTAATTAAGAACCAACCCATCAGCGGAGCGAAAAGGCTTTATCCCAGTGTTCAATGATGGGGTCTAGGAGGAATGACAGGATTGTTTTCTGTCGGGTAACGA
>DASQNN010000478.1:0-1511 GCA_035644955.1 Nodosilinea sp.
GGTTTCGCTGGTTTTGCCCTGAAAGGCTTTGATCAGCGGAAAGGCAATCAGACCCATGGCCAAGCCTTCAGCAATGGAAAAGGCCAGGGGCATCATGATGATGGTGAGAAAGGCCGCGATCGCATCGGCCGGCTCATCCCAATTGATATTCTTAGCCCCCGACATCATCAGCACCCCGACCAGAATCAGGGCCGGAGCGGTGGCAAAGGCCGGAATGCCCTGCAGCAGCGGAATAAACAGCACCGACACCAAAAACAGCGCCGCCGCCACCAGGGCCGTAAACCCGGTGCGCCCGCCCTCGGCAATGCCCGAGGCCGACTCGATGTAGGTAGTTACCGTCGAGGTGCCCAGCACGGCCCCGGCGGTGGTGCCAATGGCATCGGCCATAAAAGCCTTTTCGGCTCCGGGAAATCTGCCCTCGCTGTCAATGTAGCCGGCCTTCGACCCCAGACCGGTAAGCGTGCCAATGGTGTCAAACAGATCCACAAACAAGAACACAAAGATAATGCTCACCATCTCCCAAAAGTTGATCCGGAAGAGCTCTCCCAGGCCGACAAAGGCCTGACCAAACAGGTCGGTAGGAGCCTGGGGTACCGCCATCAGCCCGGTTGGCCAGGGTGACACGCCCAACAGCCAGGAGAGAATGGCGGTGCCCAGAATCCCCCACAGCAGCGCCCCGGTGACTCGGCGAGAAAAAAGGGCTGCGGTAATGCCCAACCCCAGCAAAGCCATGGCGGTCTGGGGCGATCGCAGGTTGCCAAGGGTGGTTAGGGTCGCCTCCGAGGGCACAATCACGCCCGCCCCCTTCAGGGCAATGTAGGCGATAAACAGGCCAATCCCCGCCGTGGTGGCATGCTTCACCGCATCGGGAATCGCCGCCACAATTTTGCTGCGCAGGTTGGTAATGGTCATGAGGATGAAGAGAATCCCCTCGATGAACACCGCCGCCAGGGCCACCCGCCAGTCGATGCCCAACCCCAGCACCACCGTAAAGGCAAAGTAAGCATTGATGCCCATGCCCGGTGCCAGGGCGAAGGGCAGCTTGGCGTAGAGCGCCATAATCAGCGTCGCCAGGGCGGCAGAGATGCCCGTAGCCATCGCCAGTTCCCCAAACAAATCTCCCGACTCGTTGAGAAACACTGCATTCGACAAAATGGCCGGATTCACGATCAGAATGTAGGCCATTGTCACAAAGGTGGTCAGCCCGGCCAGGGCCTCGGTGCGAAGGCTGGTACGGTGGGCGGCAAAGTCAAAATACTCGGCAATTTTGTTCCCCAGCCCCGAACTGGGGGGCGACTGGGGCAGTTGTTCAGTGGGCTGGGTCACAGGAGCACTCCTTTCTGGATGGAATGGACTTAATGGAACGATAGACTCAAGCAAACAGATCGATCACTGGCCCCTCTAAGCCCGCAGGGCCAATCGGTTCCCAGCCCCCAGTCCACGACATCTACCCGATTGAATCTGTTATCTAAGCTACAATCCCCTATTTTTCGACGCACACTGTAACCTCC
>DASQNN010000479.1:0-3556 GCA_035644955.1 Nodosilinea sp.
GTTCTGGCTCTATACCTCTGGCCTACACTAGGAATATCGTCCTTCTAGGGAACCTGCGATGCCGTCTCCGTTTCCGGGTATGGATCCTTACCTTGAGCATCCGAGGGCCTGGCCAAATATTCACCATCGGCTGATGACGGCGATCGCGGATGATCTGGCCCCCCAACTGTTGCCCAAGTACCAGGTGCTAATTGAGGAGCGCGTGTACCCGGTAGACAGCCAGGATGCCGTTGTGGTTGGTGTGCCAGATGTAGCCGTGGCGAAGGGGCTGCGGCAAAGTGTCAAGGGCGGCGGTGTAGTCGCCACGGCCCCACGCCCCGATGCAGCAGTTACAGTGACGCTGACAATTCCTGAAACCATTCGCCAGGGCTATCTAGAAATTCGAGAAATTGCCACCAGTCAGGTGGTGACCATAGTTGAGGTGCTGTCGCCCACCAACAAGCGCCCTGGCCGAGGGCGGCTGGAGTATGAAACCAAACGGGCGACGCTATTGGGGAGTCTCTGCAACTTTGTCGAAATTGACCTGCTGCGCCAGGGATCGCCCTTGGAGGCACCCCAGGGGGTAGCCTCGTCGGCCTACTCCATTTTGGTAAGCCCCCAAGAGTTGCGCCCCCAGGCACAATGGTATGGCTTTAACCTAGCCGATCCGATTCCTTGCTTTGCACTGCCCCTGCAACCGGAGGATATGGCCCCCACCGTGGATCTAAAGCGGCTGTTGGATGGCCTCTACGATCGCTCGGGCTATGGCTTAGTCATTGACTATACCCAAGACCCCATACCGCCGCTGAACGAAGCCGATGCACTATGGGCTCGCGAATGGCTCAAGCAGGTTCAATCTCAAACGTCAGGCGAAAACACAGGGCTCAATCCCGATGCAGGTTGACCCATGGCAGAACGCCATGGCAGCCGCGCCCATCAGGTACTCACCGCAGGAATTGTGCTCTATGGCCACCAAAGGCAACCTGTCTGGAGCCTGGTTTGCCAAAGCAGAACTCTGTGCTCACTATAATGGGCACAAGTCTTCACATTGCCTATTGCCATGACCTCCCAACAACTCGAAGAGCGCTCTCAGCACCTCGAAGCACAAGTGCGGCCCTAGAGACAGAACTGGCGCAGCTTAAACAGGTGTTGTCTAATCTTCTACAAAATGCCCTCGACTATGCTGCCATTGCCATGATGCCCTTTGATGTCAACGCCGCTCAAGCACACGGGCAGTTGCGCAAAGCCTACCCTCGTCTCGGCACGATGGATCTCAAAATCGCCGCGATCGCGATCGCCCAACAGGCAACCCTCCTGACCCGCAACACCTCAGACTTTGCGCAAATCGCAGATCTATTAGTCGAAGACTGGTCAACTTAGACGAAGCCACACCAGTCAGCTATGTATACATTTTGGTTTGCATAACCCTCAACCTGCCCAACCCTGCCTGACTCAGGGCAGAGCGAGAGGCCATTTGTCTGAGCATCCTGCTGGGCCTTGGGGAAAGCTTAGACCGAGCCATAGACAGAGCTAGCTAAGGAGCCTGGGGCGATGAAATTTAGCGTGGTGATCACGACCTACAACCGGCTGGAGTTGTTGAAGCGGGCGATCGCCTGCGGTCTCAACCAAACCGTGCCCTGCGAAGTTGTCGTCGCTGACGATGCCTCCACCGACGGCACCGAGGAGTACGTGCGCAGCCTGGGCGATCGCGTTGTCTACCACCGCAATGCCCAAAACCTCAACCACGCCGCCACGGTGAATCATGGCGTGGCCGCCGCCAGCGGCGAGTGGGTCAAGTTTCTTGATGACGACGACTATCTGGCCCCCGACTGCATTGAGAAGATGGATCGGGCGATCGCCCAGCATCCCCAAGCCGTGCTCTGCTCTTGCCAGGCCATCCAAGTCGATGAGCATGGCACCGAACTGCGCCGCACTCCCGCCACCGGCCCCGGCCAGGTATTCTACATTCCCCAGAGCGCCATCCACTACGGCATGCTGATGGATCAGGTGCCCTTTGGCACCCCCGCCCAGGTGGCCTGCCGCCGCGATGCCTTTTTGCGGGCGGGCGGCTGGGACACCACCATGACCACTAACTACGACGACATCGACGCCTGGGTGAAGCTGGCCGACTTTGGCGATGCGCTGTTTGTTAACGAGTGTCTGGCCTACCGCACCATCTGGGCCGGGGGGAATGAGCAAAAAATGTCGCTTAGCCACCGCATGGCACTCAATTTGACCATCAAAGAGCGCATCTATGGGCGGGTGGGTGAGGGGTACCGCGATCGCATTCCGACCCTCGCGGCTATTGATCAATACCTGCACCTGCACTGGGGGTTGGTGGCCCTGCGGCAGCGCCAGGTCGGCACCGGGTTATCGCTCCTTGCCCCTGGAATGTTTTCACCTCAGGCCTGGCAACTGCTGACCCAGGCGCGCAAGCTGCGCTCTACCCTGGCGACCGATGGCCTGGTCCCTCGCACCGTCCTGGTGCAGTAGGCCCAGCGCATTAGACCTGGGTATGATAGAAACACCACGCTTTGGATCAGGCGATGCAGGCTAGCGACTCATCCGAGGGATTTCAGCAGCAGATCTTGTCAGAGCTGCGGCAAATTAATCAGCGCCTTGACCGAGTAGAGACCGACATCAGCAACGTCAAAACTGACATCGGCAACGTCAAGACTGACTTGGGTCGGGTCGAAATCGACGTTGAAAAGCTCAACTTCAAGTTTGACACCTACCAAAACGCCTCTGACCAGGTGACGCGGCTGGCTACCACCATTGTGATTGCGGCGGCATCGGTGGTGATCTTGTCGCCGGTCTTGCAAGCCATTACGCCTGCAATTAGCGCTTTGGTGACGGGAGTAGCGGTGGGCAGCGGCAGCTAATACCGTTTTGGCAATTTTGGATTTTGGATTGGTGATTTTGGACTGCGTCGGCTATGGGGCTGTTATGCAAATACGACGGTGCGGTTGCCGTAGACCAAGGTGCGGTTTTGCAGGTGCAGCCGCACGGCGCGGGCCAGCACGATCCGCTCCACATCTTTGCCTTTGCGAATCAGCTCTTTCACGTCGTCGCGGTGGCTGATGCGCACCACATCCTGCTCAACGATCGGGCCTTCATCGAGGTCGGAAGTGACGTAGTGGGCGGTGGCCCCAATAATTTTGACCCCCCGCTGAAAGGCGCGCTGGTAGGGGTTCGCGCCCATAAAGGCGGGCAAAAACGAGTGGTGAATGTTGATGACGCGATCGTACTGGTTTAGGAAGTTTGAACTGAGCACCTGCATGTACTTGGCCAGCACCACCAGGTCGATGTTGTATTGCTTCAACAATTCGAGCTGCTTTTGCTCCTGCTCTGCTTTGGTGTCTTTAGTGATGGGCAGGTGCTCAAAGGCGATACCAAACTGGTCGGCAACGGGCTTGAGGTGAGGGTGGTTGCTGACGATCAGCGGAATTTCGGCCTTGAACTCTCCGGCTTTGTGCCGCCACAGCAGGTCGAGCAGACAGTGGTCTTGATGGCTAACCCAGATCGACAGGCGGGGCACCGCGTCAGAAAAGTGGAGCTGCCAGGTGGCCCCCAGGGG
>DASQNN010000480.1:0-1621 GCA_035644955.1 Nodosilinea sp.
TACAGCCAGGAGGCGCGGGAGTACACTCTGTGGGCGGTGGGGCTGCTGCTGGCCCACGGCACCCTGGTGCGGGCCATGGGGTTGGGCACTGGGCGGGCCTGGGTTGCCTACGGCCTGGCCATGGGGCTGGCCTGGTACGGGTCGCTGATGACCGTGCTGCTGGGGCTGAGCCACCTGGTGTACATCGCCCTGAGCTACCTGGTATCCCAAAAGTCAGACTATGAGCCACACCATGAGTCACACCAGAAGCCGCACCTGCCAGTCTGGATGGCTTTTGGTGCGGCTAACGGGCTGGGGCTGGGGCTCTTTGCCCCCTGGCTGTGGGTCATAGGGCAGAACTGGGGGCGGCTGCGAACCGTGACGGCCTGGGCCAACGAGCCCCGACCGCTGGCGTATTTGGCCCAGTTTTGGGGGCTGCACTACAGCGCTACGGTGGTAGATTTCAACGCTCCCCTCAACCACCCCTTTACGGTGGTGGGGCCAGCCCTGGTGCTGCTCGTGGTGGGGCTGGGGCTGAGGCATCTCTGGCGGGCCTATCCCCGGCCGGTGGCGCTATTTTTGAGCTGTGGACTGCTGGTGCCACCCCTGGTGCTGATTGGCGGCGATGTGGTGCGGAGCAGCCAGTTCTCCGGCACAACGCGATACTTTTTCCCCTCGCTGCTGCTGGTGCCCCTGGCGATCGCGCCCCTCATCGTCCACGGTTTGCGGGCACCCCGGCGCGCCCCGGCCTGGGCCGCTGCCCTGCTGGCCCTTTTGCTGACCCTGGGGATGTTCTCTGGCGTGGCCAACAATCGCGCCCTGACCTGGTGGAACAAGACCGTGGGCTACTCCAACCTCTACCTAGGCGACTACCTTCGCCAGGTGCCGGAACCGGTAGTGCTGGTCGGGGCAAGCGGCATCGCCTTTGGGGAAGCCCTGTCTCTCAGCCACTACCTCCGGCCCGATACGCCGCTCTGGCTGCTGCCCGATATGGCGATGCCCAGCCCCGATCGGCTTCAGGCAGTGCTCCAGGCTCGCCCCGGAGCTACCCTGTTTTTGCTCAAGCCGCCGCCGGCGCTGCTCAGCACCGTTCCTCTCGGCTGGCAGGCGATCCCCACTACAGAGGCCGCTCAGTTTGCCCCCGCCGACCTGGTGAAGTTGGTCGCGCCCCAGCGGCCTTAGCCCCTTGAAACGAGCCCTATAAATGAAACAGGGCCTTAGGTCACCGCCGGGGTCTGCATTTGCAGGGTGCCTGTGGCCGCATCCATGGCAACTGGGCTACCGATAGGCAGCGTCCACAGCGGCTCTACATGGCCAATCCACGCGCCCCCATAGGCGGGTATGCCGAGAGGTTTAATGTGATCGCTCAGAATGTCCTCCAGAGTGAGGGAACCGTAGCCCACGCCGGGGCCGCAAGCCGTGCACTGGCCAAACACAAACCCCGCTAGCCCCGCCAGCACCCCCGCCAGCTTGAGCTGGGTGAGCATGCGATCGATCCGGTAGGGCGGCTCACCCACGTCTTCTAAAAACAGGATCGCCCCAGCGGTATCGGGCATGTAGGGCGACCCGACAATGCCAGAAATCACCGACAGGTTGCCGCCGATCAGGGGGCCGGTGGCGCGACCAGGGGTAAGGGTTTGAA
>DASQNN010000481.1:0-6844 GCA_035644955.1 Nodosilinea sp.
TTCCGCCGGGTTGCCCACGGGCAGCTCGACGGCAATGGGGCTGGTCTTTGGGGGCTTTGGGCTGTTTAACCTGCTGATGAATGCCGGCCCCAACGCCACCACATTTTTGCTCTCGGGGGCGGTGTTTCCGGCGGCCATTCGGGCCAGTGGGGCGGGGTTGGCGGCAGCCTTGGCCAAGGCTGGAGCGGTGCTGGGGACGCTGGGTCTGCCGATTTTACAACAGTCCTTGGGGCTGGCACCGACCCTAGAACTGCTGGCGCTGTTGTGCGTACTGGCGGCGCTGGTCACCTTTTTCTACCGGGTTGAGACCGCCCCCCCGCTGTCGGCAGAAAGTGCCGACTCAGCTCCCGACCCCGACGCTGAATGCCTTACCACTCAGCGGTAGGGCGGTGGCCCTCAGCCAGGGTGGCCGCGATCGCATCGATCGCACCTGCTCCAGGGTCTTTATGCCCCCGGCAATCGAGTCCATCGATAGAACCACCATCAGGAGCAGCAGCGCCCTAGCTGGCCGTGGCTACCGTCGCCGCCTCTTCACTCTCGGGGGCCACTTCTTCAAAGCGAATCACATCCTGACGGGGGCTGGCGTGGCTGACCCGCACCTGTAGCTGTTCGCCCAGGGCTACGGCTCGGTTAAAGCGCATGGCCAGCTCCAGGCCCAGGTCTTCGACCATAATCAGCCCCAGGCCCTCGTCTTCGCGCAGCCAGCGCAGCAGCATTACCTCCCAGACCCGGTCTTGGTGACGACGCAGGTATTCCAAGGCCCAGTAGCGCTTGGTCTGGCGCTCGACCAGGGTGGCTTCGTAGGCGGCAGAACTGGCCCCGATCGCCAGCTCTGTCACCTCGGTTGACGAAAAAGGCAGCGGCTCGCCCCGCAGATGGGCCTTGAGCTGAAAGTGAGTGACCAGATCGAGGTAGCGGCGAATGGGGGAGGTCACCTGGCTGTAGCTGTCTAGGCCCAGGGTGGCGTGGCGGCTGGGGGTAACGCCCACCTCACTGCGGGTCATGCAGCGGCGAATGGCCGAGTCGCGCACCCAGCCCGTGGGCAGCTGGATCAGCTCTTCGTCGGAGGGTAGCTCGGGCTGGGGCTGGCTGCGAAAGGGAATGGCCAGGGCATGGGTTTGGCCGTAGCGGGCGGCGACTTCTCCGGCCAGAATCATCATTTCGGCCACCATCTGTCGCGCCATTGAGTCGTTAAACACCTCGATCACAATGTCGTCTTCTGCCTCAGACACCTTGATGCTCGACTCGGGCATGTTGATGCTGATCGCCCCCTGGGTCAGCCGCCACTGGCCCCGCACCTTGGCCCAGTGGGCCAGTCCCTGTAGCTCTGGCTCGGCGGTAATGCCCAGCTCTAGCATTTCATCGACGTCGTCGTAGGTGAGGCGGTAGGTGGGGCGAA
Organism: Nodosilinea sp.; assembly: GCA_035644955.1. Lineage (GTDB taxonomy): Bacteria > Cyanobacteriota > Cyanobacteriia > Phormidesmidales > Phormidesmidaceae > Nodosilinea. The sequence continues at coordinate 1,400 of DASQNN010000481.1, forward strand.
TGAGCGTGGGGTGAATGTGGTAATCCTGAATGTCGCCCTCGCTCGTGAGGGTAATGCCGAAGCTGAGGGCGCAGCAGGTTTGGCCCTGAATCAGGCTCATGGCCCCGGTAGCTAGCTCGATGGGGAACATGGGAATCATGCCGGTGGGCAGATAGACCGTGGTGCAGCGGCGGCGGGCTTCTAGGTCTAACTCATCGCCTGGCAGCAGCCAGCGGGTGGGGTCGGCAATGTGTACCCAGAGGCGTTGGGTGCCGTCTTCTAGGGTCTCCAGGCTCAGCCCATCATCTATTTCTTGAGTGCTGACGTCATCGACGGTGTAGACCTTGAGATGGGTAAGGTCTAGTCGCTGGGCATCGCGGTCGGGTGGCGGAGACTGAAGACGCTGCTGCGCCATGGTAAGGGCTTCCTCAGAAAAGTGACTGGGAACTTGGCTACGGCGCAGGGCCAGATTTTCGTGGGCGCTCCATAAACCCAGTGCCACCAGGGTATCAAATGCACCCGCCGCCGTTGGGGCAGCCCCTAGGGCATTTAAAATTTCGATCGCCTGGGGGCGCTGGTTCGACTCATCTCCAAACAGGGCCAGGCGTTCGAGGGTTTCAAGCCGGGGGCGATCGCCCTTTTCCCAGGCGACGGTTTCTCCGGCTACCCCCTGACGAGCCTTGGTCATAAACGAGTCCCACTCCTGCTGGCGCTGGGTTTCGCGCTCCAGCTGCAGGCGCAGTTCATCGACTTGAGCGCTGGGACGAGGTTCGTAGCGATCGCCCTTTTGCTTGAAAAAAATCTTGTCTTCCACCAGCAGTCGGTGGGCCGCGTAGCAGAAGGTTGGGCTCTGGTCGGAGAAGAGCAGCTGCGCCAAAGCAGCCGGGTCAGCCGACTCCCCAGCTTCGGTTAAAAACTCCCAGGCAATCTCTAAGCTGGAAGGATCTAGGTATGACTCGGCCTCCGCCACAAAGGGGCCAATGTCGGTGGGGGTATAGGTGTTACCGCTGACCTCGTAGGTGAGGTCACGCGGGTGTAGGGTGTGGGCTTGACCACGCTCGTCGATAACCACCCAGTTTTTTTTGCCCTCGGGACGGTCTACTACCCCTAAACGGGGCTGCCCCTGGTGCTTAAATTCGACTAGCGTTCCTTTGTCAACCAAGCCAACACCCTAGCGATCGCCATCTTTAGCCTAGCCTAGCCTTCCCCATTCACATAGGGCAGCAGGGCAATGATGCGGGCACGCTTGATGGCAGTGGTGAGATCCCGCTGTTGTTTAGCGGTCAAGCCGGTGATGCGGCGGGGCAAAATTTTGCCGCGCTCGGTGATGAACTTGCGGAGCAAATCGACATCTTTATAGTCAATTGGGTCTCCGGGCTTGATTGGAGATACTCGACGACGGAAGTAGGCCATGGGTAATAGTTACTTGATTTCTTTATGGACGCTGTGCTTGTTGCAGTGAGTGCAGAATTTCTTCAGCTCAATGCGGTTGGTCGTGTTGCGACGGTTTTTTTGAGTGGTGTAACGAGATACACCGTTAGAGCGCTTGTCCGGGTTAGTCCGACACTCGGTGCACTCCAGGGTAATGATGAGGCGGACGCCTTTGGCCATGACAGTTCACCTGAAAATAGGGCGGGCAAAAATAATACACAGTCTCTCATTATTTCACAGGCTGCTTAGATCTGCCAAATTTGTTTTTTCCAACTACGGGTAAAGCGTGGAGGGGTAGGGTGGGCACTGCCCACCAATAAACTCGGCAATATGGCCAGAGTCAGGGGCCTGCAGCGCACAATGGGGGTCAAAAGCCAGATCTACTGCTGGGGCCATTTCGCTGGCCCCAGACCCCCGTCGACCAGGGACGTTCCGCCGCCCTGGACCCGACGGAAAGGACTGACTGATCATCGGTTTAAACCACCGTTAAGCCAATTGACCTGTAGGTAATATTCAACCCTGCGTTTCTTGCCCTCTGGTTGGCCTTCTCCTTACCCATCCACCCCTTACCCATCCACTCCCCACTCACTCCCCAACCTTCTGCTCCACCCCAAACCCCACTAGCACCAGGGTATCCAGCGCCTCGCCCTCGTTGGGGCGTTTGTAGTTGAAGATGCGGCGAATGCGCATGGTTGGGTTGATCAGCAGGATGGAATCGACCGAAATGACCTTGGTGTAGGCGGTGGTCATGAGGAGTTCGCGGTTGCTCTGGTCGTAGCTAAACCTAGAGATAATGGGGCGATCTTCCTCGTAGGCGCGATCGCGCAAATAATCGCCGCTCAGTACAGAGCCCTCCTGCTCCTGGGGCACAAACAGCGCCCGCAGCTCCTGGGAGACCTCTTCGCCCTGGGCAGAAACCGTGCGGAACGACAGCTGAAAGCCGGGTAGCTGGTCGATGTTCTCGACGGGAGCGTAGCCGTTGTCGGCCAGCACTTTGCGCCGCAGCTCGGGGGTAATAGCATCGACTCGAAAATCGGTGTGCGATCGCTCCACCTCTTGCTGAGCAATGTAGTGGTAGGTGCGCTCAATTGACCACTGGCCCATGCAGCAGTCAAAGAAATAGGTGAGATCAGCCAAATCCATAGCGTTAGCCCCAGGGCACATTCGGCAATTTCTACGGTACCAGGGTTTGCGGTAGCTGGTCGGGGCGACCACCAATCCTGCCCCCAGCAAATCAGAAATTAAGTATTAATGCTTACCGAATTTCTGGGGGAACGGCGTAGGATAGGCCACAAGTTTGCATAAATGCCTCGATCGGGACATTGCCGGTCCCTTTCTCCACCTCTATGATGGTAAAAGTCTGAGGTTAAGAAATCTAACAATTCCGTTTACAGGATTGACTTCTAAAACCTTGTGTCCCTGTCTGGATGAGTGATTATGCCCTTCTCCACCGATACCGCCCGTAGTTTGGCCGAGCCCCTAGTGCAGGCTTTTTTCCAAGAAACCGCTGGAGACTGGCGCTCGGAGCGCCGCTACTACACCCTCAAAAGCGGTGAAACTCAGGAAGTAGTAAGCCAGATTACCATCGAATTTTTGCCTGCGGGGGCACCTCAGTTGCTTCAGCTGGCCGACTTGCACCACCTAGACAGCCAAACACCCTTGATCTGCGGCACCACCGTGGCCTGGGAGAGCGACTACGTGGGCACCGGCAAGAAGCCTGTGGTAGGTAGCACCATTTTTGGGGTGCGGGGGACGACACTGTACCGCGATCGCGGCTTTGCCACCTCCAAACCCGTCACCGCCCAGTACCACTTCAACGACAGCCGCACGCTGGTGCTCAAAACCCAGTACAACGACTCCAGCTTTGAGGAAGAACTGCGGCTGATTGGCCAGCGCTACCGCACTCGCCAAACGATCATCTCCCGCGCCGGCGAAGAGATCATGATTGGGCAATACCTAGAAACGCGCGTCTAGGTCAAGCCAAGAAACCGGATTTCTGGACCTATAGCCAGAGTCTGGAGCTATCTAAAAAGACCCTCGGCTGCTTAAGCGGGGGTCTTTTTTTGGCTTGTAGGCTAGCCGTCTCAGCTATCCACTAAAGGCAGGCCGCCCCGTAGGGTGCCGTTAGGCCCAGGCAAATCTGGACGGCACCCTACGGATAACTGGGGTTTTAACGGGTTTGGACGACGGTGGGGCTGACTAGACCCCAGTGGGGGTTGCCTTCACCGGTGGTCAGGCTGACCCAGCCCAGCCCCTCACTGGTGCCGACCCAGATTTTGTTGCCTGTATTAGGCGAGAGCGACAGCACTTGCCCTGAGGGCAGCGATGGCACCTGGCCCAGCAGTTCGCCGCTGTCGGGCTTGATCTTAAACAGGCCGCTGGTGGTGCCGACCCAGAGGTTGCCGGCTCGGTCAAATCCGGTGGTCTGTACGTTGCGATCGCGCATTGTCCCCACCGATCGCACCAGTTCGGCCCGCACCGGGTCTACCACCAGCAGGCCGCTGGCGGTGCCGACCCACAGGTTGCCCTCGGGGCCAAGGGTAAGCGACTGCACCGCGCCGCCGGGCAAGGCACCCACTTCACGAATGGGGAAGGCGTTGGCGGTGTTGATCTGCACCAACCCGCTGAGGGTGCCCACCCAGAGGTTGTTGTTGCCGTCGAGGGCGAGGGCGTTGGCGCTCACCCCCGGCAGCCGCTGCACCGTGGTCATCAGCAGGCCGCGATCGGGGCTGATCATGACCAGGCCGCGATCGGTACCGGCCCAGAGAAAGCCGCGACTGTCAACCAATAAAGACAGCACCCGGTTGGACGGCAGGGTAAAGTTTTGGGCCGTGATGGCGTTGGTGCGCGGGTCAACCCGCACCAGCCCGTCAAAGGTGCCCACCCAGATCCGCCCCACTCGGTCTTGGGCCAGAGTTTCGAGGGTGCGGCTGGGCATTGGAACCCGCTGGAGCACTCGCCCCGTTTCAGGGTTAATGCGCGAGAGGCCCGCCCAGGAGCCTACCCACAGGTCGCCGGTGAAGTCGGGCTGCAGGGCTGTAACCCGATAGTCGCCGGTGGCGGGGACTTGGGAGAGAAGGGTGGGAGGCAAGAGGGCTTGCCCAGAGCTTGTTGCCGGGTGGGGAGCAAGGGGTGGGGGGTTAAGATTCCCCAGTGGCAGCATTAGCGACGATAGAACCAGCAGGCTTAACATAAACTCTCCCCACGGTTTGCGGTGGCGTGTGACAGCCCCTAATGGATTGCCCTTATAGGTTGCCCTTCAAGGCTTTAGGGCATCTCAAGCGTTACAGTATATCGACAATTGCTGGGGGTGGCGTCTCTGGGCAGAATTTAGTGACCAGCATCCCTTGGCCATAGAACACGGCTGGCTTCAAAGAACTTGAGAAAGCCTTACCTGGGTTCACCTTGATTCATAATTTTAAGTTATGAATGTATACAGATCTTTCAAAATTAAACTTATCCAATCGCTGATAGTATGCTAACCATACGGTAATTAAAAATACTAAAAGCGTTTGCAGGGTAGCCGTTTTAAGGGCTGCTTTGAAGGGTGCTTTGGTATTTCTACTCGTCTCAGATTGGCGTGGACTGACCGGTGCTTGGGCTCAACAGAGGCTTCCTTAGTTAAGGAAGCTTGTTTGTGCGTGGCTGGGCTACAGGGGTTCGCTTGAGGGATTTCTTAGATTCACAGGAAAGGGAGATATGTCTTACTCTCAGACAACGACTCAATCAAAAGCTGGATACAGCGCCGGGGTTAAGGACTACAAACTGACCTACTACACTCCGGACTACACACCGAAGGATACCGACATCCTGGCGGCGTTCCGGATGACCCCCCAGCCCGGCGTGCCGCCCGAAGAGTGCGCTGCTGCTGTGGCCGCTGAATCGTCTACCGGTACCTGGACCACGGTGTGGACCGACCTGCTGACCGACATGGATCGGTATAAGGGTCGCTGCTACGACATCGAGCCCGTACCCGGCGAAGATAACCAGTACATCTGCTACGTGGCCTACCCCCTCGACCTGTTCGAGGAAGGC
>DASQNN010000482.1:0-9643 GCA_035644955.1 Nodosilinea sp.
GCTTCAAATTGGGGGAATGCTGGGATGGGCGGGCGGCGATCTGCCGGGAAATCTGGACTGCCGACAAACAGCCACACCAGGCCATATTTCTCCTGCACCGGGTACGACTGCACCCGCGCCCGCTTGGGAATCGGCGTACCCGGCGCATCAGCGGGGATGTGGCTGCACTGGCCATTGGCTTCGTAGCTCCAGCCGTGGTAGGGGCAGCGCAGGCAGTTGCCTTCGACCCAGCCCAGGGCCAGGCTGGCTCACCGGTGGGCGCACTGGTTGTCGAGGGCAATAATCGTTCCTTGAGAATCGCGGTAGAGCACGTAGTCATTGCCCAACAGCCTCAGCGGCGTGGGTTTGGTGCCGACTTCGTGGCTCAGTTCTACGGCGTACCAAAAGTTTTCAAGCATGGCGGTGTGCTTCCAGTTCGGTGCGATCGGGTGATGGGTGTAGATGGCTGGGAGAGATCCTCCCAACCCCCTTAAAAAGGGGGCAACGGTTCTGGGTAGGGTGGGCAGTGCCCACCAGAGATGTTTGAAAAAAGCAACCTACCTGACGCTGACTTCGATGGGAGCTTTGCCGTTGCCGTTGGTCGAAACAGAAATCGGAGCAATGCCGTAGTCGCTACCCACGGCCCAGCCGCGCTCGACGCACTGGCGAATCAGCTTGCGGTAAGCCAGTTGCAAACTGTCGGAGGCCAGTAAAATTTCGCCCGTGAGAGGCACCACTCGAGGCACCTGGCTCTCGATCACGGCTTTGTCTTCTAAATAGGTATCGTTGGTGTTTTTGCGCGAGTTCCAGTCGGCCCAGGCCTGGGGCAGGAAGTTGCGCAGGCCGATCCACTTGGTCAGGGTGGTGTTTTCATCGACCGGGATGTTGCTGGCGAAGTAGATGTACTGGTAACCGCGAAAGTTGAAATCGAGGTGGATGCGGTTGATGTTGGGCATGTGGGCGGTGAGGGTGGCGCTGGAGAAGGGGCGATCGCGCTTCACGATCAGCTTCAGCAACCCGGCCCGCTTGGGCGGCTTGGAGATGGTGCGGGCAGTGGCGCTCCAGTCATCCGTCTGCACCTCATAGGGGGGCACTTCGGCATCGTCCCGCAGGTTAAAGAAAACGGAGTGCACAAAGGGCGCGTGGGCAGTGTCTAGACCGCTTTCGACTACGCGGGTGTAGTGGGCATTCCAGGTGTATTCGCCCGAGATCGCGCGCCAGGTGGGGTCGCCGTACTCGGGCAGAGCGGGAATGGGCGGCCGTTGCTCAGCGGGCAGGTCGCCGACAAACAGCCACACCATGCCGTAGCGCTCTTCGACCGGAAACGAGGCGATCTTCGCCCGCTTGGGAATGGGGGTGCCCGCCTGGTCGGCCGGAATGTGAACACAGGTGCCGTCGGCCTCGTAGCGCCAGCCGTGGTAGGGACAGCGGATGCAGTTGCCCTCGACCCAGCCCCCGGCCAGCGATGCCCCCCGGTGAATGCAGCGATCGGCCATGGCTACTACCTGGCCATCAGCGCCTCGGTAGAGCACGTAGTTTTCGCCCATGAGTTTTACAGGCTGAGGGGCGCTGGCAACAGCGGCGCTAAACTCAACGGCATACCAGAAATTTTTGAGCATGGGGAGTCTCCTGGTGGGGATTGGGCAACCGCGATCGCCACGCCGGTAGGGCGCGTTAATGGCAACAGGCTTGGTTTATTACAAAAGCTTTAGTCTGAGATTTCCCAGGAGAGTTAGCAAAGTAGCAGCATAACGCCCACAAACTAGCGCTTTAGCCAAAAACCCCTAGAACCTAGCAATTAAGCCCGGAAAAAGCCTTACTTTCTACGGGTAACTACGGATGCATCAAAAAAGGCGCCCCCAGCAGAGCGCCCATGAAGCCGTTGGTAGTGAACGCAGTCAGGCGCCCTACAGCGTTTTGGTTTCTAACGGCAAAAACACCGTTAGCACTTCGCCGGCCTGGGGTCGCTGTCGCACAATTAGCTTGCCGCCCAGGGCTTGAAAGAGGTTTTTAGTGGCATTTAGGTTCAGACTCAGGCCGCCCGTCTCGGGTTGAAACATGAGCAACTGCCCCAGCGCCTTGAAGGGCGACGAGAAGGGATCGGGTGCGGTGGAAGACTGGGCGCTGCCCTCGGGGGGCTGCGACTGAAACTGCAGCTTCAGCTGGTGCCCAGCCAGAGTCACCGCTAGCTCGATATGGCTGTAGGGAGGCAGACTGTGGGTAAAGCGGTCAATCAGCCCGGTGAGCACCTGGGTGAGCATGGCCGGGTCGCTGTTGACCATGGGCAGGCAGGGGGGCACATTGACCGTCAAACTCAAATTGCGGCGGCTGGCCTGCTGCTGCCAGCGGGGAATGGCGTCGTCAAACAGCTGGTTGAGGGAAATGGCCGACAGGGGCGATCGCGGTCGGGGCGCACGGTCGGTTTCTAGCTCTACAGCGCGAAAGATCAGGCTAAAGCGATCGATCTGCTGGGTACATTCGCGATCGATCAGCTTCAGGCGCTTGGCCACCTCATCGCCAATATCTTTGCGCTTGAGCAGCGATCGCGTCAGGGTGCGAATAGTGGTCAGGGGCGTGCGAATTTCGTGGGCCATGGCCTTTAACAGTTCAGTGTCGGCACTGTCTTCGTGCAGTGGGGTAGGTTCTGGCCCGGCAAAGGCAGCGGCGGTGACCCCCGCCTCCAGGTGGGGATTAGGATCGGTTTGAAATGCGGCCAAGGTGGGGCGAGCAGGCAGCGCCAGGGCAGGCATGATGCCCGCGGGCTGGCGACCTTCACTGCCCAGGTCTACCGGAAAGCGCTGGCGCAGCTGGGCCAAAAGCAGCTGACTATAGCGGGTCACCAGGCGATAGTCGGGGGCGACCGGGGGAAACTGGTCGAGGAGGCGATCTAGGGACTGCACCAGGGGTGGGCGGGCGGCAGCAACGCGATCGCGTAGCCGCTGCCAGCCCTGACCCACCACCTCTGGATCAAAGGAAAACTGAAACTGGGGCAGCCCATCGGCGGCATAGCCCAACACCAGCAGCAGACTAAAGCGACGGGTTAGCAGCAGACAAAACCGCTCACTCACCAGGGGGTCGTTACTGGCTAAAGGCACCATCTGTAGATCGCAGGCGGGACCGGTGGCTTTCCCTTTGCCTTGACCCGGCAGCAGGGGGCGCGTGACTGAAAGAATCTGTTCTAGGGGTTCTGGTACCAGCAGCCAGTGGGAGAGCCGCTGCCCCATAAGGCGATCGGGCAGCACCGGAAACGGCCCCGACACCACCCCTCCCATCAGCGGCATTGGCCCGCCTGCGGCTGGCATCTCCAAACCGGCGTCGGCATCGGCATCAGAACCGGCATTGGCAGGCAGCTCAAGCAGCAGCTTGATCAGGGCCGTGAGGCCACCTAACCATTCCTGCTCGGCCTGCATGTGGGCGTGGGGCAAGCCACCAGGGCTGCTGCCATGTACTGCGGCAGCCCCATGCTGTCGATGAGCTTCATTTGCCCCCCGGTTAACGGCGGCCTGCGGCTCATTGAGTAATGGGCTAAGGGGTAGAAACTGCTGCACCAAGGCATCACCTGTCTCTGTGATAGGCCGACTGCAGCACCCAGGCCACAGCTAGCAGGTTGGCCACTCAGGACAACCCAACGTCTATTACGAGACTAAGCCCTTAGCCACGATTGAGCTATGGGTAGAACCGAACGGAAACCCGGCCATTGTCCCAGCGGCCCACCGTATTCCATTTCATACAGGCTCCGCTGCGCGTTGGCCGGCTTTGGGAGTTGGGCTAGTCTAGCCAGCCCGGTGGATCGCAATTGAGCTAATGCTTAGCCAAACCAGCTAGATGGGATGGGTTCGGCCTCAACCAGCTCAGGGCTGGAGCGAGTCTGCCAAATTTCAGGCCGCCCCAGCAGGGCCTCAATACCCTGGTGAATTAGCTGATTAATCTGATCGTGCTGATCGGACGTATAGCAGTGCCCGGTCGATGCCATATCGCAGGCAGTGCTGCTGTCCATGGTGACATAGACCACCGGCAGTCGCGCTAAAACGTAGGCCGTCAGTTTTTGCCGCAGTTCAGGAACGGCAAAAATTTGGCGATATTCGTAAAGCGGATAGACAGCTAGGATGTCGTCAATTTTATCCGTTACGATCGGTAAAGTTAGATTGACAATAGCTTGAGTCATCAGGACTAAACTCCAGGAGTATTCGGTAGTTGATCAGGGATTATTGCTTAGCGCTCAGACTGGGGATCAGATCAAACAGGTGAAAAAAGAACTCTAAGCAAGACGGAAGCGATAGAACATCAGGCTAGAAAGTCAGGCTTACTCTGCTCAAGGATGATTTGAAGAGATGGCTAAAACCCGAGGCCGAAACAGTTCTAAAGCTTTGCAGCGCAACACCTCCCAACTGCATTTAGGTATTCCCTATATAGCGCGCCAGTGATGATGGCCCTATCTAAGTTTTAGAAAGTAATTATTTTTCTCTTTCAAATGTTTGTGAAAACTACGTAAAGTGAATCGTTTCGCAATTGTTGTTATTTCTAGCAGGAGTGCCGTTCTCGAAACTATTACATTACGTAATCTGCTGGGCAGCGTTAGCTCTATGCTGGACCGTAGATGTGGTGCTGGGGGCTGGTATTGCGGCAAGTTGTTTTATTCGTTTGTGGGGGGATGCATCCCCTCAGCTATACCGGCCAGGTCTTAAGCACCATTGCTAGAGATGAGACTTTGAGTCGGCTCAGTGGGGTGATCGGCGCGCCCCAGTATGCTCTGGGGACACTTTCGCCCTTCGCCCTGCGGCAGACCCTTGAGAGCGGCATGGCGAATAGGGGCCTGTGGAACGAGGGCATTGCAGATTCTGCGGCGGCACCGCCAGGACTGATTATTTGGGCATTTAGCGCTGGGTGTGTGGGGGCGGCAGCCCTAGCAACCTACTGGCAGCATTACCGGGGGCCGGTGCTAGCGCTCTTTATGGTGGATGGCTGGGGGGTGCCCCGGGTTCCCGATCTGCCGGTGCACCGGTTGAGCCACGATCGCACTACCCACGACACCTCGGGCTGGCTGGGAGCAGGGGATGAAGACTTTTACGCCGACCCAGCGGTACCCCACCTGACCCTGTGGCAGCACCCGCAGGCGGTCGTTGGCTGGACGGTAGCGGCGGGGAAACCGAGGGAAAGGCTGACCGCTGCCGACTTTCTCTGTCTGCGATCGCGCGCCTGCATCGACCGCTACTGTGGCCACCGCTAGGGCAACACCTCTAGCGATGGAATATCAACAGCCCATAACCAGCGGCCTAAAGTAAGCCCTAAGGTCATGAACACCCCAGTCTCTGCTGCTAATATGGGGGGAATGTTTCTCATTTAACAGTATTTAGCAGCACCATTCCTGTAAAGCAGCGGCGGTGAGCCTATTCACTGCCCGTGTGGCCTGAGGGAGAAAATGTTCTAATTTTGTTTTCTTCTTACGTTAATGCAATTAATGCAATCTAGCTCTAGCCCAACTCAAGCACCCGCCGCTATGACAACTCCCGTTGCCGCTACTAACAGTGTTCTTGTGCGCCGCGCCTCTGGTGCCTTTGCCCTCATCGACAGCCTTAGACGGCATGGGGTAGAGCATATTTTTGGCTATCCTGGCGGAGCCATTCTGCCCATCTACGACGAGCTGTACCGGGCCGAGGCGGCGGGAGGCATTAGCCACATTTTAGTGCGCCACGAGCAGGGGGGTGCCCACGCCGCCGATGGCTACGCCCGCGCGACCGGGAAGGTGGGGGTCTGCTTTGGTACCTCTGGCCCAGGGGCGACCAACCTGGTCACCGGCATTGCCACCGCCCAGATGGACTCGGTGCCCATGGTGGTGATTACAGGCCAGGTGCCCAGCCATGCGATCGGCAGCGATGCGTTTCAGGAAACCGATATTTTTGGCATTACTCTGCCCCTGGTCAAGCATTCCTACGTCGCCCGCACCCCCGACCAGATCCCTCGCATGGTGGCGGAGGCGTTTTACATTGCCCAGACCGGTCGCCCCGGCCCCGTGCTGCTCGACATTCCCAAAGACATTGGGTTGGCGGAGTTTGACTACGTGCCCGTAGAGCCAGGACAGGTCAATCTGCCTGGCTACAAGCCTACGGTTAAGGGCAACCCCCGCCAGGTCAACCCCGCCCTGCGACTGCTGCGCCAGAGTGAGCGGCCGCTGCTCTATGTGGGCGGCGGCGCGATTACCGCCGGAGCCCACATAGAGATTCGACAGTTGGCGGAATACTTTCAAATTCCGGTGACGACTACGCTGATGGGCAAGGGTGCCTTTAACGAGCACCATCCCCTGGCCCTAGGCATGCTGGGCATGCACGGCACCGCCTACGCCAACTTTGCGGTTAGCGAGTGCGACCTGCTTATCGCGGTTGGGGCCCGCTTTGACGATCGCGTCACGGGCAAGCTCGACGAGTTTGCCTCCCGCGCCCAGGTCATTCATATCGATATTGACCCGGCAGAGGTGGGCAAAAACCGTGCTCCCCAGGTGCCCATTGTGGGCGACGTGAAGCAGGTGCTGATCACTATGCTCGCCCGGCTAGAGGAAGAGAATCAGCTACCGCCCCCCAACCAAACCGCTGCCTGGCGCGATCGCATCGATCGCTGGAAGCGCGACTACCCCCTGGTGGTGCCCACCTACCCGGATGTGCTGTCGCCCCAGGAAGTGATCTCCGAGCTGGCTACCCAGGCCCCCAATGCCTACTACACCACCGATGTGGGGCAGCACCAGATGTGGTCGGCCCAGTTTCTAAAGAATGGCCCACGCCAGTGGGTATCGAGCGCCGGGCTTGGCACCATGGGTTTTGGTATGCCCGCGGCCATGGGGGTGCAGGTGGCGCTGCCCAACGAAACGGTGATTTGCATTAGCGGTGATGCCAGCTTCCAGATGAACCTGCAGGAGCTGGGTACCCTGGCCCAGTACGGTATTCCCGTAAAGACCGTGATTGTCAACAACGGTTGGCAGGGCATGGTGCGCCAGTGGCAGCAGGCCTTCCACGGCGAGCGCTACTCCTCTTCTAATATGGAGGTGGGTATGCCCGACTTTGTGCTGCTAGCCGAGGCTTACGGCATTAAAGGCATGACCGTGAGCGATCGCAACGATCTCAGCACCGCCGTCGCCACCATGCTGGCCCACGATGGCCCGGTGCTGCTCAACGTGCACGTGCGCCGCGACGAAAACTGTTACCCCATGGTGGCCCCCGGTAAGGGCAACCACCAGATGATTGGTCTGCCTGAGGTACACGGTATTGGTACGGGCAATGGCCCCGCCCCATGCGTCAGCTGCGGGCACCAAAACACCGTGACCAGCAACTTCTGCTCAGAGTGCGGCACCAAGCTGTAGGTAGCCGTAAAAGACCCTAGAAAAAAGAACGGGTTTTAGGGTGCAGGGTTTTGGGTTCAAGGAACAGCCTTGAACCTGAAACCCGTCTTTATTGCCCGGTTAATAGATCAAATTTTTCAGAATGCAGTATCCTAACCTCAGTTTCACTACTGGTGTGGGTCGTTTATGTCCGCTGCGCTGAAATCCTATGTGCCTCGTCCCGTGCCAGCTCGGCGGCAGCCTACGGCAGCACGCCCCCAAAGCTCCCTACGCCATAGTTCTGCTGCCTTAGCGGTGGAGGCTCAGCCTAGCGCTCCGGTTCGATCTCAGCCGGTGGTGCTGCCCACGGCCCCCGGGCTCGATGCACCCAGCTCGACAGTACGGCTTTTATCTCAGCTCTACACGGTGTCGTCCGTGCTGGCGGCGGCCCTGCTGGCCCTTACCCTGATCAGCTATGGCACATCGGTTTACATTAGCCGGCAACTAAGCCAGGCAAATCAAAAGCTCAACCGCCTGCAGCGCAGCGAGCAGCAGCTTACCACCGCCAACGAAGTGCTCAAGAACCATCTGGCTCAGCAGGTAGAGGTCAGCGAGATGGGGTTTCAGCCGCCCCAGCCGGGCGGCGTTATTTTTTTGAAGCCCGCTCAGCAGACTGCCGCCGTGGCGCTACCGACTCCGGTACCCGGCTCGTCTATGGAGCGGTTTGCCCTGCCCAAGGTGGATGTCCCCTTGGGGTATTGAGCACTAGCCCTACCCTTTACCTGCTGCTGCACTATGGCTAGCTCTGCTTACTCTGCCCGTCGTCGCCGTCGCCGCCAAAAACCTCGCCCCCAGGTCATTGCCGCTCCTGCCCCTGCCGCCACCCAGGTCCGAGTGCTGCTGGTGTGGGGGCTGCTGGTGCTTTCGCTGGTGGCGATCGCAGGGCGACTGGCGTGGTTACAGCTAGCCCAGGGCGATAGTCTGACCAGTCTGGCCCAACAGCAGCGCCTGTCATCCCCGGTGCAGCGACAGCTGCGCCACTCGATTGTCGATCGCCAGGGCAATGTGCTAGCCGTCGACCGGGTGGTATATACCCTTTACGTGCATCCGCGGCTGTTTAATCTGTCTATAGAGGAGGTGGCCGCTGCGCTTAGCCCCCTGCTGGAGACGCCAGAAGCCACGCTACTGAGCCAGTTTAGCCGTCAGCCCACGGGCATTCGTCTAGTAGACGGGCTGGCCGAAGAAACCGTGGACCACATTCGTGCCCTGCGGCTGAATGGGCTAGAGCTGGAGCCTCAGCAGCAGCGTTTCTATCCTCAACAGCAGTTGTTTGCCCCCATTGTGGGGTTTGTGAATTTTGACGGGCAGCCCCAGGCCGGGATAGAGATTGCCTACCAAGACCAGCTCGCCCTGGCTCCACCAGTGGAAGCAGCGCCGCAGGAGGAGGCTGAACCAGTCGCCCCTGATCTCGCTGCCCCCGATCTCGCTACCCCGAAGCCCGCTGCCATCGAGCCCGAGGTCTATGGCCCTCCGGTGGAAGCGCTAGCGGCTGCCGATTCCCCAGGGGTTAGTACCCCGGCGGTCAACAGTTCAGAGGTTGTTGATGCCCCCCCGGCCTCCTGGCCCGCCGGTACCGTTAGCCTACAGCTGACTCTCGACGGCCGACTCCAGCGCGCCGCCCAGCAGGAGTTGCAGGCCGTAGTCGACCAGCACCGGGCCAAGCGGGGCACTGTCATGGTGATGGATGCCCACAGCGGCGAAATGCTGGCCCTGGCCAGTGTGCCCACCTACGACCCCAACCAGTACTACAATGCCAACCTCAGCGATCTGAGAAGCTGGGTTGTGAGTGACCTCTACGAGCCGGGATCTACCTTTAAGCCGATCAACATTGCGATCGCCCTTGAAGCGGGGCTGATCAGCCCCACAGAAGTCGTCAACGACAGTGGCCAAATGCAGTTTGGCCAGTGGAAAATTAGAAATCACGACTACGCCACCACTGGCGGTCGCGGGCCTATTTCGGTCACTGATGTGCTGAAATACTCCAGCAACGTGGGTATGGTGCGCATCATGCAAAAAATGCCCGCCGCCGACTACTTCGCCTGGTTGCAAACCCTTGGTCTTGACGGCATCAGCGGCATCGACCTGCCCGCCGAAGCCGCTGGACAGATGAAAAATCGCGAGCAGTTTGTCAAAAGCAAGGTCGAGCCAGCGACTACCGCCTTTGGCCAGGGCTTTTCGCTATCGCCCATTAAGATGCTGCAATTGCAGGCAACCCTGGCCAACGGCGGCAAACTGGTGACGCCCCACGTGGTAAGCGGCATGGTGGCCAGCGATGGCCATCAGGTTTGGACCCCAGAC
>DASQNN010000483.1:0-6985 GCA_035644955.1 Nodosilinea sp.
CTACCCTCGGGGGAAATAATTCAAGTGGGGGTGCGCCAGGTGGCATCGGGCACCGCCGCCCGACTGCTGGGGGCAGGGGCCGTGCAGCCCCAGGGCTATAGCCCCTCAAACGATCTGTGGGTGGCCATGGTGCAGAACCAGGGGATAGATATCGTACCGGTGGCGGCGCGCCTGGTGCCCAATACCGCCGGGTGGGTGGTGCCCAAGCCGGTCTACGACAGCCTGGCCGAGAATAGTGCCGGAAGTGGCACCGTCAGCTTTGACCGCCTGCTAAATGCGATCGCCTCGGGCCAGGTCACCGTCGCCTACCCCAACCCCTACAGCAGCTCTACGGCGCTAAACCTGCTCTATACGCTGTACTGGCGGGCCGCAGGGCACCAGGAAAATGGCGGTCAGCTCACCGTGGCCGAGCTGCAAACCCCCCAGGTCAACTCGGTTTTTGACCAGTTTCAGCAGCAGGTGTTGATTACAACGCCTACCACTCTCGACCTGCAAGAACTCTTTCTGCGCGACCAGAGTAACCTCCAGGCTTTTCCGCTGGAGTACCAAAACTACCTGGCCCTGCGGGAGGTGCCCGGCTTTAGCGATACCGAGTTTGTGCCCTTTGGGGTACCCCACAACAATCCTCTGGTGGGCTTTAGCTGGAACACCCCCGAACAGACGGCGGCCCTGCGGCAGTTTGCCCAGTTTGCCCAGTCGGCCGAAATGCGGGCTTTGGCCCAGCAGCAGGGCTTTGTCGAAACCGACTACCTGAAGGCCAACCAGGCTCCCCCCTTCCCCAGCGGTGAAACTCTGCTGGCCGCCCAGTCGAACTGGAAGCTGCGCAAGGACGGGGGCCGAACGGTCTATATGGCCCTGGTTATCGACACCAGCGGCTCGATGGAAGGGGAGCGAATGCAGGCCCTCAAGGATGGTCTGCGGGTGGCGGCCGGGCAAATCAACTCGGGCAACTACGTCAGCATCGTCACCTTTGCCGATAATCCTACCCGCCGTCTGCCCCTGGCCCCCTTTGACCAGCTGCAACACCAGAAGTTTTTGGCCACGATTGACAATCTGCGGGCCGACGGGGCCACCGCCATGTACGACGGGGCCATGGTGGGGCTAGCCGACCTGCTGGCCCAGAAGGAAAGAGACCCCAACGGTCGCTTTTACCTGCTGCTGCTCAGCGATGGTGAAGTCAACCGGGGCTATACCTTTGACGCCGTTCAAGACATTCTGGCCTACAGCGACGTGCGCTTTTACCCCATTGCCTACGGCGAGGTGAGCCAGGATGAATTGCAGGCGATCGCCGCCCTGCGCGAATCCACCGTGCAGCAGGGCACCCCCGACAACGTGCAAACCCTGTTCAAAGACCTGTTCCAAGTTAATCTTTAGGGGTTTAGGGTATCCGGTTCAAGGCATTGCCCAAAACCCAAAACCCAAACCGCTTCCCTAGCTTCTGAGGCCTTACCACCTGCCCCCATGCGCAACCCCAACCAACGACTGATTCTCATCCTGGGCTTGGGCTGGACTGCCTTTGCCGCTCTGGGGCTGGGGCTGCGTCAGCTACTGGCCAGCCCTAGGGTAACGGTGGTGATCGATCGCAGCTACTGCGCCCCGGCCCAGTGGCAGCAGCGGGTGAGCGATCGCTACGCCGCCCTTTACGAACAGCAGGAGCAGCGACAGATCACCATTGACCAGGTCATCTACGTCAGCGATTTGGGGCAGGAAGTCGCCAACGCCGTGCCCTCTCCCCAGGATGTGCAGGCCCTCAGCACCTACGGCAGACCCAACCCTACTCAAATGCAGCAGGCCACCCAAGACAACCCCGACGCTACGGTGCTGACCTGCGGCAATTAGAAGTAGAGGTTTAGGCCAGTCTCAGCGGAGTGGAGAACCTCACCACCGGCCCCAGTTCACGCCTAAACTAAAGGTTGCGCCTGAACCATTGCCGCGATCGCATCTCCCCCATGACCGCTACCCCCACCCTGCCCAGCAACGACGCCGCTCGCCAAACCGACAGCGACTGGCGGCTGTTTATGCGCATGTGGCCCTACATCTATCGGCACCGCGCCGCCTTGGTGCTGCCGCTGGTTTTGCTGGTGCCTCTGTCGCTGTCCAACGCCTTTCAACCGGTGCTGATTGGTCAGGCCATTTCCCTCATTCGCCAGGAGCCAGTGATGGGGTTTTTAGAGGGCCGCACCCTTCAGGGCGGGCTAAATTTGCTGGTGGGGCTGCTGGTGGTCACCGTGGCCATTCGGCTGCTGCTTGACGGTTTGCAGAGCTACCTGGTGCAGGCCATCGGGCAAAAGATTACCGCCGACATTCGCACCGATCTTTTTACCCACGTCACCTCCCTGGCAGTGCGCTTCTTTGACCGCACCCCCGTAGGCAAGCTGATCACCCGCATCACCAGCGATGTTGATGCCCTGGGCGACGTATTCTCCACTGGGGCCGTGGGCATTATCACCGACGTGGTGTCGATGCTGGTGCTGTTGGTGGTGATGTTTACCATGCAGTGGCAGCTGGCCCTCATGCTGCTGACCCTGCTGCTGCCCGTTACCTGGCTCATCATTTACTTTCAGCAGCAGTTTCGCAAAGCCAACTACAAAGCCCGGGAGCACCTCTCCGAGCTCAACGCCACCCTGCAAGAAAACGTAGCCGGCATTAACGTGGTGCAGCTGTTTCGCCGCGAACGCTACAACGCCGACATGTTTCGCCACACCAACCAGAAATACATCACCGCCGTCGACAAAACCATTTTCTACGACTCGGCGGTGTCGTCCACGCTGGAGTGGATTTCGCTGGTAGCGATCGGCGGCGTGCTCTGGCTTGGCGGCCTGCTCGTTATGCAGGAAGCCCTTACCTTCGGTACCCTTGCTACGTTTATTCTGTTTGCCCAGCGCCTGTTCGATCCCCTGCGCCAGTTTGCCGACAAGTTCACCGCTATCCAGGCCGGTCTCACCGCCGTAGAACGTATCACCGACCTGTTTAACGTATCTGTGGAAATTCGCGACCCGGATCAGATTGGGGAAGATGAGAGAGATGGGGACGGTAGGGAAGTGAGGGGAGATGGGGAAGCGGCAGTAAGGTTTGGAAGAGACAACGGCAACGGAGTGAAGGAATTAATAGGTGAAGTAAACGTTGAAGAAAACGGCAGCTTAACCACCTTTCCCACCACCTACCCATTTATCTCCCCCCCCTCCTCATCTCCCTACCCCATCACCCCTCTACCCCATCACCCCCCTACCCCATCACTCTCCAAAGCCTCCGAGATCCGCTTCGATCACGTCACCTTCGGCTATAAGGCCGACGAGCACGTGCTCAAAGACCTCACCTTTACCATTCGCCCCGGCGAAAAAGTGGCCCTGGTGGGGCCGACTGGGGCGGGCAAAAGCTCGATCATTCGGCTGCTGTGTCGCCTCTACGACATTAACCAGGGTGCCATTTTGCTCGATGGAGTGGACATTCGCGACCTGCCCCAGGCAGAGCTGCGGCGGCGCATGGCGGTAATTTTGCAGGATGGGTTTTTGTTTGCCGGGGATGTGAAGAGCAACATCACCCTGGGCGAAAAGTATCCCATTGAGGCGGTGGTGGAGGCAGCTAAGAAGACCAACATCCACAACCTGATCGAGCAACTGCCCCAGGGCTACGACACCGGGCTGCGCGAGCGGGGCACCAACCTGTCGGGAGGGCAAAAACAGCTGCTGGCCTTTGCCCGCGCCGCTATTCGCGACCCCGGTATTCTGGTGCTCGACGAGGCCACCGCCAACCTGGATGTGGGCACCGAGGCCATGATTCAAGAAGCCCTAGAGCGGCTGCTGGAGCGGCGCACGGCCATTATCATCGCCCACCGGCTGTCGACCATTCGCAACGTCGATCGCATTCTTGTGCTCAAGCATGGCGAACTGGTGGAGCAGGGCAGCCACGACGAACTACTGGCGCGGGAGGGGTTGTATTCGAGCCTGTACCGCTTGCAGCGGTTGGGGGTTTAGCCCCTGGCCCAGATTGCCGATCGCCCAGACCGTTCCCCCAACCCAGATTGCCTAGAAAGCGTCCCTTGACGAGCTTGAGAGATCCAAAATTTCCGTGCCGGGGCAAGGGCCTTTGCGATAGAGTTTGCCCAAGGATTAATCCAAGACAGGATGTTAACTATGGCTAAGCAGCGCTGGGGGCGATGGTCTAGAACGCGATCGCCTATGACCAAGGCCCTTCTCTGGGCGGCGGGTATCGGTGGTCTGGTGCCCCTGGCTCTGCCGGTGCTAGCTCTGTCGGAATCTGTTGGGGTTCAGGGGATTGACGCCCTGCGGCTGCACGCCCCACCCTACAACCTAACCGGCGAAAAAATTGCCATTGGCCAGGTCGAAATCGGTCGCCCCAGCCGGTTTGGTATCGATAAAGTCGCCACTGAAACTCTGCCCGTAGTGGTACGCCGGGTGCTGCTCCTCGACGGTACCGCCAACGCCAACGAATACGTAGATGGCCATGCCACCAACGTCGCCAGCGTCATAATCAGTCGAGACAAACAGCGTACCGGGGTTGCCCCCCAGGCATTCCTGTACTCTGGTGCCGTTGGCCCCTTGGGCAACAGCAGCGCCCAGCCTGAAGAATGTTTGGCAGCCCAGGCGGTGGCCCTGCAAAACGGCGGCGACGTGCGTGCCATTAACTTTAGCTTTGGCGAACCCCTCAGCCGCGACCCGCGCTCTAGCCCCGTGCTCGACGGCAACGCCCTGCTGACCCAGTGTATTGACTGGTCGGCCCGCACCCACGGTGCCCTGTACGTAATTGCAGGCAACCAGGGGCGCGGCGGTATTCCCATCCCCACCGACAACTTTAACGGCATCAACGTGGCCTACTCTCGCCAGGCCAACGGCGAGTTTAACCGCATTGATGCTTCTAACCTGGGCAGCGAGCCCACTGCCCCCGCCCGCCAGGGGGCCCCGATCGAAACCAACGAGGGCCCGCGCCGCTCCATTAGCCTGGTGGCCCCCGGCAGCAATATCGAGCTGATTGACCCCGACGGTCGGGTGCGCACCTCCAGCGGCAGCAGCTTTGCCTCGCCCCACGTGGCGGGCGTGGTGGCCCTCCTGCAGCAGTTTGTCGATCGCCAGTTTCGAGCCGGGATGGCCAACATGCCCCTGGAGGGCCGCCATCCCATGGTGATGAAGGCCGTGGTGCTCAACTCCGCCGACAAAGTCAAAGACAGCGGCGATGGTCTGCGCCTGGGCATGACCCGCACCCTGCTCGACAACGCCGGGCGATCGTGGCTAGAGTCTGATGCCTACCGCGATCCACAGATTCCTCTGCACAAAGACCTGGGCACTGGGCACCTCAACGCCTACCGCGCCTACCAGCAGCTCTCACCCGGGGCCTTTGGTCCCGACCAGACCGTTCCTGCCATCGGCTGGAACATGGCCGCCCTGGCCGCCACCCCCCGGTCGAGTGATGGGCCGACGGTTGAACACGACTACGAATTTGAGGCTCCCCTGCGAGGGGGAAGCTTTTTGTCGGCTACCCTGGCCTGGGAGCGGGTGGTTGCCCTAGCCGATGCCAACAACAACGGGCTCTACGATCGCGGTGAAGGCTTTACCGATAGGGGCCTCAACAACCTCAACCTCTACCTCATGCCCGCTGAGGCCGACGACATCGCCCAGAGTGTGTGGTCGTCGGTGAGCGAGGTCGATAGCGTTGAACACATTTTTTATCAAATTCCGGAAACAGGACGGTACAAACTGAGAGTTATCTATCAGCAGCAGGTCCATGACGAGCCCAGTCAGCCCTATGCTTTAGCCTGGTGGTCAGTGCCTGCCCCCTAGGCCAGCTCGGAAGGGTGTAGCTACCATTCTCGTTAGCGTCTAGGCATAATTCTATGGTTCTTAGGGAGGAACACCCAGTGGTAGACTACGCCGTTGCCCTCAAATGCGCCCGCCTGTGCCAGGAGATCTACCGCGACTTTACCGGGTTGCGGTTTTCGGCCTACCCCGACATCGAGCCGGTGTTTGTGGAAAGCCAGGACAACGGCTTTACCGACACCCAGGTGGCGGTTCTAAACCAGTTGAACAGCGATCGCCTCTATATCGTCTTCCGAGGCTCCGACAAATCCGTCGACTGGATCAACAACTTTCAGTTTCGCCAGCAGGTTTATCCCTACGGCGACGGCAATTCAGAGGTGAAGTTTCACCGGGGTTTTATGTCGGCCTACTTTGCCGTGCGCAAGTCGCTGCTGGAGGCGATGGACAAGTTTGAGGGCCAGCATGTCATTGTCACCGGCCACAGCCTGGGAGGTGCCCTTGCCACCATCGCCGCCCTCGACATTCAGTACAACCTGGGCAGCAAGCGCGACCTCAGCTTTGAGGTCTACACCTTTGGGGCGCCGCGGGTAGGCAACCGAGCCATGGTCGAGTCCTACAATGGCCGCATTTCCAACAGCTACCGCTTTATCTACGGTTGGGATATTGTCACCCGCATTCCCCGCACCTGGCAGGGCTTTGACCATGTAGACGAAGCGATTCAGCTCGGCTCTCGCTGGACCTGGCAGGTGCTCAGCCGCCGCTTTAGCGACCACTCCATTGAAGGCTATATCGCTGACCTGGAGGATGAAGTCAAGGCCGCCTAGGCTGGGGGAATTTAATGCTGAGGCCGATCTGCCGTGAAACGTTTTCTACCGCTCTTTTTCAGCGTTGTTGTAGCTCTGATGGTTGGTTTCGCCGCGGGTCTGGCGGTGGCGAATACCTCGGAGACGGTGGAGATTGACCGAGTTGTTGCCATGGGCTGGGGCGATGGCAAGTATGGCGATGCCTTCTACGGTGCCCTAGTGTATCTGGAGCCCCAAAGCAGCGGTTATTCGACCCGGGCTAAGGTCTACATCGGGCGCGACAACATTGGGCGTGGCACCAGCTATATCCACGACTGCGGTCAGCTTGGCACCGTCAAAACCCATGCCGAGGCCGTAGCGCGGTGGGGGGCGATCGCCTGGTCGGAAGCGGGGTTACGCCTCGGCAACGGC
>DASQNN010000484.1:0-2602 GCA_035644955.1 Nodosilinea sp.
CAATCTTGCCGCCTGCCATCAGGAAAATAGCCACCTGCTCTCGCAGGTAAAAACCCTTCGCCTTGGCGATTTGCTCGGTTGCTCCAAATATATTTTGTGGGACGCGGATTCAAATAGCCTGGTGCCAGTTCCAGCGGTGCGTAGCAAGCTGCCTATGCCTCAGCCCTAGAGGTTCTAGCCCACATAACGGTGACGCCCGCTAGCAGACTCAGCTGTTAGCGGGCGTCGCCGTTATGGGTCAGCTGCCTTTAGCAAGGCAATACCAAGTCCGAATCCCACAATGACAATACACATCTACTAGGGCACTTACTGGTCAACGGCACCGGGTTCCATATATACAAGCTCCCAAATATGGCCGTCTAAATCTTGAAAGCCGTGGCCATACATAAACCCGTAGTCTTGGGGGTCTTTGTAGGTTGCACCGCCAGCATCGATCGCTTTGTGCACCAGCGTATCGACCTCTTCGCGGCTGTCGCAAGACAGGCAGACCAGCACCTCGGTACTCTTGGTAGCGTCGCAGATGGAGTTGGGCGTAAAGGTTTTGAACTTTTCGTTGGTTAAGAGCATGACGTAAATGTCATCGCTGACAATCATGCCGGTGGCGGTTTCGTCGGTAAATTGCGGGTTAAAAGCGAAGCCGAGGTGGGTGAAGAATTTGATCGACTGTTCGAGGTTTTGGGTAGGTAGATTAACGAAAATCTTGCGTCCCATGGTGGGTCTCCTTTGCGGTTTGCGGGGGCTTGAAAATTGGCTGTCTAGGGCGTCACGCTAGGTGCTGACGCCCTAGACAATCCTTGGGCTACTGGCTCAACAGCCTGGGTTGAAGGGTGTCGAGCAGTGCTCATGCACAATCTGCCATTCACCTTGCCGCTTCTGATAGCCAGCGGTAATACGCAACCACATCTGTGCCGCCGGATGATCGGCAGCAACGCCGGTAAAGCGGAACACCCAGTGGGCCAAAGCTAGATTGTCACTGATGGTGACGCTAAGTTCCTGCATCTCGGTGCCTGAGGAGTCTGGCATGTAGGGCAAACTGCTTTCCCACATTTGGCGAATGGCAGCGTCACCCTTGAGCTGGAGGGGCGGCTTAACGTCAAACAGAACGGCATCTGAGCCGTAGTGGGCCATAATTTGGTCGAGATTCTTGGCGCAGATACCATTGACCTGGTCGGTGATGAGCTGTCGAACCTGGGCTTCGTCGCGGGTAACCGTGTTTGTGCTAAGCATGGAAATACCTCCAGGTATTGATATAGGGTAAGGAGGCCGTTTTCAACTAGCGGCTCTCTGCTTTGTTAATTAGTCGAAGGAAGGGTGGCGAGATCGACAGGTGAGGCCAACTTTTTCAAAAAAACGCTGGGCTGTTGCTGCCCCTACTGCGCCGATGGCAGACCTGTTAGTTCCACAATGGGGCGGATTTCTACGGTGCCTTTGTAAACCGAGGGAATGCGGCCAGCGATCGCGATCGCATCGTCCAAATCCTCCGCCTCAATTAAGAAATAGCCCCCCAGCTGTTCTCGGGTTTCGGCAAAGGGGCCATCGGTGACCAGTCGCTTACCGTCTCGTACCCGCACGCTGGTGGCCGTCGCCACCGAGTGAAGAGGCGACGCGCCCAAATACTGGCCACTGGCGTGGAGGTCTTGGGTGAGTTGCACCGACTCCTGGTAGCAGCGCTCCTGTTCACCCTCGGTCCAGGCGTTTTCGTCACTGTAGATCAGCAGCATGTATTTCATGGTTTTGCTCCCAATGTTGACTGCTTGCAGTAGGCTACTGGTACCGCCGGTAGTGGGCGGTCATAAACTGATGCCACTGGCCGTCGTCGGTCAAAATTTGCGACGTCATGATCCGGTGGTCGTCGGTCACAAACTCAATAATGTCTTTGTACGGGGCCATTGCGTTTTGACTAAAATTTGGCCCTTCAGTTTCTAGGGTTAGGGTTGTTTTAGCTTCGTTTAACGAGCCGCTGTAGATCCACATGTGGGTCATCATCGAGCCGACAAAGGTGCCGGTATAGCGCTTGGTTTGCGGGTCGTAGCCCAGGGTCATGAGGGTCGTGCCGGTCTCCCCATCGGGCATTTCGCCTTCGCCTTCGGCCACCACCCAAAGCCCGCCCAGGCTGCGCACCACTTCGGTACCGCGAGTGTTTGAAGGCGGCTGATCGGGGCCCATACTGCACTCACATTCGCTGACCCATTTACCCACGAGCTTGTCTAGCCACTGGTGTTCTGCTTGCGGTTCGGTATGCATAATGTTTCTCCAGATTTCTTTTTGAAAGGGTTGAAAGGGTTGGGCAAGCCGGTCAGGCACAATTCGCGATACTGGGCTTGACCATGCGCTAACCCGTCATCAGGGCCGCTATCCGTAGGTCGGTTGCTGCGGCCAGCCAGCGGGGGAATCCTCAAAGTCCTCCTGTCGACCGTAGGGGGTGATATCGAGCAGGCTGTAGACATCGGTCAGCCCTTCGCAGCCACGGGCGTAGGTCGAGTAGGTGTGAAAGACATCGTTGTCGATGCGAAAGAACACGCTCATGCCGTGGTTTTCGCCCTTCATAAAAGGCTGCTCTGGGTTGCTCGCCTGTGCTCCGTAGTCGCGGTAGTTGTGCTGT
>DASQNN010000485.1:0-5047 GCA_035644955.1 Nodosilinea sp.
TACCAGTAGGGACGATGGTATTCGACCGTCAGCGGCAGATCATAGCCAGGAGTCATCTAGCCCAGGTTCTGTTCAAGCAAGTTTTGGTAGACTAGGAAGAATATCTTTTTATAAAACTTCCATAACATCTGCATACAACACCGCTGGGTTTGCCCCACCCAGGGCAAGCGGTTTTCCCCTCTCGCCCTTGCTCGTGTTTTATTGCAGAATCTTTCAACTAGGTGTCGATCAAACCTGAGTAAAAACCAGGAGAACCAGGGCCACCCAGTCTCCTCGCTCACCCTTTATCCCTCTGCCCCAGAGCCGTCAAACCCTCAACCCTTCGCCGATTGCCCCGCGCCCATCACCAGGCCCATCACCAGGATTAACCCGTGACCCTTCAAACCGAACCCACTGCCAACCTTGGGGAAGATTCCCTGCCAGAGGTCAACCGCCAGATGCTGGTCATTCTTGACTTTGGCTCCCAATACTCTGAGCTAATTGCCCGGCGCATTCGCGAGACCGAGGTGTACTCAGAGGTGCTCTCCTACCGCACCACCGCCGAGCAGCTCAAGCAGCTCAACCCCAAAGGAATTATTCTCTCCGGCGGGCCAAACTCTGTTTACGACAACGGTGCACCCCACTGCGACCCAGCTCTTTGGGAACTGGGCATTCCGGTGCTGGGGGTGTGCTACGGCATGCAGCTGATGGTGCAGCAGCTAGGCGGCCAGGTAGACCGGGCCGAGCGGGGCGAGTACGGCAAGGCCGACCTCTTTATTGACGACCCCACCGACCTGCTCACCAATGTCGAAGACGCCACCACCATGTGGATGAGCCACGGCGACTCGGTTACCCGCCTGCCCGAGGGCTTTGAGGTGCTGGCCCACACCCACAACACCCCCAGCGCCGCCGTGGCCGACCACGCCCGCAAGCTGTACGGGGTGCAGTTTCACCCCGAAGTGGTGCACTCCAAGGGGGGTATCGCCCTGATTCGCAATTTTGTCTACCACATTTGCAAGTGCCAGCCCACCTGGACCACCGAAGCCTTTGTGGAAGACGCTATTCGCGAGGTGCGGGCGCGGGTGGGCGACAAGCGCGTGCTGCTGGCCCTCTCGGGCGGGGTAGACTCGTCAACCCTGGCCTTTTTGCTGCACAAGGCGATCGGCGACCAGCTCACCTGCATGTTCATCGACCAGGGCTTTATGCGCAAAGACGAGCCCGAGCGGTTGGTGAAGCTATTTGCCGAACAGTTCCACATTCCGGTGATTCACGTGAAGGCGCGCGATCGCTTCCTCGCCCAGGTCGAAGGCGTCACCGACCCCGAAGTTAAACGCAAGCGCATCGGTCACGAGTTCATCCGCGTCTTTGAAGAAGAGTCGAAGCGCCTCGGCCCCTTCGATTACCTGGCTCAGGGCACGCTATATCCCGACGTAATCGAGTCGGCCGACACCAACGTCGACCCCAAAACCGGCGAGCGGGTAGCGGTGAAGATCAAGAGCCACCACAACGTCGGCGGTCTGCCCAAAGACCTGCAATTCAAGCTGGTAGAACCCCTGCGCAAGCTCTTTAAAGACGAAGTGCGTAAGGTCGGCCGCTCCATCGGTCTGCCCGAAGAGATCGTCCGCCGTCAGCCCTTCCCCGGCCCCGGCTTGGCTATTCGCATCATTGGCGAAATCACCAAAGAGCGGCTGAAAATTTTGCGCAACGCTGACTTCGTGGTGCGCGACGAGATTGCCAAGCAGGGTATGTACCACGACTTCTGGCAGGCCTTCGCGGTACTGCTGCCGGTGCGCAGCGTGGGCGTTATGGGCGACCAGCGCACCTACGCCTACCCCATTGTGCTGCGCCTGGTCAGCAGCGAAGACGGCATGACCGCCGACTGGTCGCGGGTTCCCTACGACCTGCTAGAGACGATCTCTAACCGCATTGTCAACGAAGTCGAAGGGGTCAACCGGGTGGTCTACGACATCACCTCGAAGCCTCCCGGCACCATTGAGTGGGAATAACGGAGGGTTTGCAGGGGCGCAGCATGCTGCGCCCCTGCCTGGAACTAGAATTTAGCCGTAGGGTAGGCGTTGCCCGCTAAGATGACGTCACTGAGGCGATCGCTCAAATGACCCAAGCTAAGCCCAAACTCACCACCTTTGCCGACTATCTCGCCTTCGACGATGGCTCAGATCGTCGGTACGAACTCACCTACGGAGACCTGATCGAGGTGCCGCCCGAATCTAACGAGAACGTGCTGATTTCTCGCGCCCTCGATCGCGCCCTCTCAAACCTAGTCGGTTTTCGCCGCGTTCGCACTCACCAGCTGGCGATCGAGGTGATGGGTCAGCCCAAAAATCGCTTTCCAAACCTCACCGTTCTACAACCCGAGCACCAGGCGGTAGGGTCTACGGTGTTATCAGCCTCAGGGGCGAGAGTGACGAGCTATACCACCAGGTGCAGAGGGATCTGGGCCAACACCTAGACCAGTTTCCCCGCGTCGCAAAAAAACAAAAGGGATGAGTCAGCGTTTCAGCTAGCTTATCCCTTTTTTAGACCAATGTAGACCAGCGATCGCAGCACCTATAGCCATTGCCTCCCAACGCACTGGCTATGCACTTATGGACAGTACTGTAATTTTTGTAGAGGGTACATACTCAAGCAAAAGAAAACGACTCCGCCCTAAAACTGGGGAAGCCGTTTTTAAGATCTATGCAAACCTGGTAAACAATCCAAGGGGCTAAGCTGAAATGACTAAGCCGCGGGCGAATCTGCTAGATCAGCGTTACGCTTGCGCCAGGCAGAAACACCCAGGCCCAAAAGCCCGGGCAGCAGAGCGGGGGTAGGAATGGGAGTTGAGGGGATTGGGGTGCGCGTGGCGGTGGCAAAAAGTCGAGAATCGTCCCACGGCTCAAGCCACGAATCGGCACCCATTGTTACAGTGTCCACATTACCCATTCCATCCCAACGCGAGCTTAACAGACCCCGCAGGGTGACCGTCGTAAATGGTGTATCAAATTGGGCAAGTACAGTGATACTTCTCGCAAAAAAAGGTCGCTCCAAGTCATTACCAACAACTTGGGCAAATTCCTCGGCCAAATCTGGATTACCCCACCACTCCTGACTCCTTAAAGAGCTTTCGATGACCCCAAAACTACTACCACTGATCGTTGTAATGTCATAGGAAACCCCGCCTACAGTGCGGGTGATGGTAAGTGCTTGGGCTTCGGGAGACATTACCGCTGAAACAGTGGTAGCAACAGCAACGGTAGCTGCCACGCTAGCAGCTTGGAACAAGATATTACGCATGGGAAAATCCTCAAAACCTTAAACAGAACGAGTTGAAAGAAATATTCGAACTCGCAAACACAACATGAGCAAATAGAAATAGCTAAATGGAGAACCCCCTGGTGATGTCAACCTCACAAGAGCCCTTACAAAGACATAACCGCGATTTAGAGTAAACGTCTCAATCGCTCAGTAGCCAGTCCATTAGAGCCATGGGGCGGGTAGATGTCGGCTTTCTTGCCGTGGGATTTACTCGCGCTGAGGCGGATAAATGCAGTAATCTAACAAAACAAGTGTATTTAGTCACACGTCCCCAATCCACTCTCAACCGCTTTTCTTGACGAAAAGAATAAACTTAGCCTTGCTTTAGTCACTAATCTGTAAATTTTCAAGGGGTATGAAAGGATGAACCAATCAGTTTTCCAGGAATCCCCAGCCCCGTACCCATCAAAAAGGGCCTAGCCAATCCCTGGCCAGACCCCAAAGTGTCACTCAAGTATTACCGAGCGCCTAGACCGCCGCCAGCTCGGGCGCGGGGCGCTTGCTGTTGCGAATGCCCTCGATCGCAGCCGCATAGTCGGGCGCGTTGAACACTGCCGAACCGGCCACGATGGCGTTGGCCCCAGCCTCCAGCACCTGCCAGGTGTTGTTGACCTTGAGGCCGCCGTCAACCTCAATCCAGGGATCGAGGCCGCGCTCGTCGCACATGGTGCGCAGGGCGCGAATCTTGTCCACCATGGTGGGGATAAAGCTCTGACCGCCGAAGCCGGGGTTGACACTCATAATCAGCACCAGGTCGCAGATGTCGAGCACGTTCTCAATCAGCGATAGCGGGGTGCCGGGGTTGAGCACCACGCCCGCTTCTTTGCCCAGCTCTTTGATTTGGCCCAGGGTGCGGTGCAGGTGGGGAGAGGCATTGTGCTCGCAGTGTACGGTGATGATGTCGGCCCCGGCCTTGGCAAAGTCGGCGACGTACTTCTCCGGCTCGACAATCATCAGGTGCACGTCGAGGGGCTTTTGAGTGATGGGGCGAATGGCCTCAACAATCAGGGGGCCGATGGTAATGTTGGGCACAAAGCGACCATCCATCACGTCTACGTGAATCCAATCGGCACCGGCCTCGTCAGCGGCTTTAATCTCTTCGCCCAGGCGGCTGAAGTCAGCGGACAAAATTGAGGGAGAGATTACAACAGACTTGTTGGAGGAAGTGTGCGGCATAGTGGATGGTTCTCCTGTGCATTTGTGTACATCGTAACAAAGTCTTAAAATCACTTCTCACAAATGTTTAGGAATTGCAGGAATTTTCCATCATTAAATGATGAAGCCCTGGGATCGCCTAGATTTAAGCGCTGGAGCGATTGTCTTCGGTGCCAGACCTATGCGGCTACTTCACCGAGACGCGGCCATCGGCTTCGATGGTGATGCTGCGATCGCTCGGTTCGCTAGGCGCGTTATAGAGCTCCACCCGCAGAATATTGGGTGACGGTCGGCCTAGCCGGGCGCGCACAGGCAGGCGCTCATTCGACCAGAAAAAGAAGGAAGGATTGGGCTGAGCCGTCCAGCCAATCTGCATTTCCATGGTGTTGCCCGTATAGAGCACGCGGGGGCCAAGCACGGGCGGCTGCTCTAGGCTGAGGGGGCGACTGCCGACGTTGACAACCTGCACGGTAATGCGATCGCCCGGCGTAAACTGAATCTGCCCCGTTTTACAGTTTACGGTGCAGGGGACAGCCACCACCGGGGGCACGCTCAGCATCCAGGCCAGACCCATCAAACAGCCCCCAATTAAAAAACT
>DASQNN010000486.1:0-4210 GCA_035644955.1 Nodosilinea sp.
GTTGACTAGATCAACATTACGTCTAAATAGCTGTTCGATTTCTTTCTGCATTTTTATGCGATCATCCCAGCTCATACGGTGCTGGGAGTCAAAAGTCAGGAGTACATCAATATCGCTATCGGGGCGAAAGTCGTCGCGCAGAACAGAGCCAAAGAGGGCGAATTCAGTAATGTACCAGCGTTGGCAGAATTCAGTAATCTGAGCGAGAGAGGCTTCAATTCTGCCAGTAACCAAGCTAGTTAACCCAGCCATCACTAAAATCCTCACCTAAAATCATCCTCTCTACTCGCAATTTTGCAGCTGCAACAATGGCTTCGGCTTCAGTTTTAACGGCACCCCATACTATACGTGAAATAAATTGATAGCTTATAGTATTACCGGATTCTCCAAATATTCAGGTATGTACCATCGGGTCTAAACCTTCAAGCGATCGCAGGGTGCTTTCGATACTTCTCTAGAACATCGGCTGAATCTTGATAGACATTGGCGAAGTTGGTGAATGGCAGTTAGGCAACAAAACGAAGTCAGTACGGGTGATTCCCTATCATGCTTGAAAGGAGCCCAGTTGCCTTTGTTTCGAGGTCACTTAAAACTAGAAGTTCAGATCAGATCCTAGACCAGCGTGAGGTCTGGCTTTTGGCCGGGCTGCACCAGACTGGGCCGTTCTGCAGCGGGCTTAGTGACAAATTCCACCACTTTGCCCAGATCCTTGAACATTTTGGCCTCAATATCGCGGCGGTAGGCCTCGACGACTGAGGTGGCACGGAAGTAGCGCAGGGCGTCGGTGAGATAGCGCACGTGGCGTTCTTCGTCCTGCAGCACCGACTCAATAGCGGCCCGGGTGGCGGTGAGGCGATCGGGCAGGGCCTTGAGAATGCAGCGAAACCCTAGCACCCCGAGTTCCTCGGTCAGCAGCACGCTGGCCAGCAGGTGGGGCAACGGGGCAACAGCCAGATCATCGACCTGGTGGTAGCGCCGCATGGAGGCTTCGCCCACACTCGACAGCGACTGCTGAGCGGCTTTGCTGTCGAGGTCGATAAAGTAGCCCTCGCGCTCTACGGCTTTAGTAAAAATCTGGGCGTGGCGCACCTCGTCGCCAATGTGGCGCTGCATTTGCTCGTCGAGCCAGGAGGGGATTTCTGCCGCTTTAACCTTGCGAATGTGGGCGACGGTGCGGCTGCCCTCGGCCTCTTGCAGGGCCAGGGAGGCAAACAGATGGGGCCGCCGCTGGGAGTTAGCGGTGCTCTGGCTGTAATAAAGGGCGCTAAAGCCAATAAAAATATAGTGCTGGAGCATGGCTAGGGGTAGTGGAGAGCATGGATCCTGTTGTGTATTGTAGAAACTTCTACCTCTCTGTGCCGCCAAACCAGCCGTTAAACCAGTGAAGCCGCAGCGACCTAAATCACCACGGCTTAGAAATTAGTTAAAAGCTTTGGAATACAACAATCCCTATTCATCTGACCAAACGACCTAAGGCTAGCCCCAGGAGCCAAGCCCCTAAACTAAGTCATTTAAGTCATCCTCAGCGCCAATGTCAGCGCTCACTGTCGCAACGGGGGAAGGCGGTTCAACGGGAGTCATTGGCTCAGCTGGGGCTGGCGGACCACTGGGGGTGGGAGGCTCCATTGGGATGGGAGGATCCACTGGGCTAGGGGGCTCTACCGGGGTGGGAAATGGAGGCGTAATCGGAGGCGAGGGAACGGGCGAAGTTGCGGGCTGAGGCTCTGGTTCTGGAATGCCCAACTGCTGACGAGCCTGACCCAGTAGGTAAGCGGTGCCCGACTGCACCGTCTCTAGCATCGCCTGACCGGTGGAGGTCATCGACTGGGGATCGGCACTGGGGCTTGTTTCGCTCAGACTGGCGTACCAGACGCGGGTGCTGCGGCCCAGGTTAACGGCGGTACGGTAAAACCATTCACCCCCGACCAAGATCAGACAGATTACGAGCCACAGCAAAACACCGATTTCACGAATAATTTCCCAGGTGCGGGTGAGCGTCTTCTTGTAGAGGTCGCCGGTATCGCCAGAGAACAATAGCTGACTAACGATATTGGCCTGTTCTTTAATCTTGTCCATAGGGGTTAACTCTTTAATGGCGAGCATAGGCGGGGGAACGACTGCTTTGCACTTAGATAGTAACTAAGGGTCAACGGGGTGACTATGGGGCCAGGGGTAGATCACCTCTGGCCCCATAGCCTAATCAGGCCCCTTCGCTCCAGATTTTTTTGAGCACCTGATCGGGGGCAATATCGGCCAGAGTACCGTTGGTCGAGGTCAGGGTGACCAAGCGATCGTCTCCGGCAGCGCTGGGTAGCGTTGCCTTGGGGTCAGACAGCAGCCCCACGGCGTAGACGTTGAGGGCGATCGCCAGCCCCAGCGGATATCCCTCCACCGTTACCAGCAGGTTAGCAGCAGCAATAATGGCCGCCGCCTGGCCAGGGGTTTCGGGCCGCAAAATCTTCAGATCAGGCAGGGCGCTAACCAGCTCAGCGGCCTGGGGAGCGGCATCGTCAATTTGCAGCAGGGCCAGGGGCATACCGGGCTGGCGCTGCTGAAAGTCTTTGAGAATGGCAATCCAGCTAGCGGTGGGATAGGTGGTGCCACTGGGGGTAGGGCCGGGGTAAACCAGCACATAGCCGTTCTCAAGCCCGGCCCCTTGGCGCATGGCCTCTACGGCAGTGAGGTCACTGCGGGGCACGTTGACCGAGAGGGGCGGGGGGTCACCCGTCACCTTGATCAGGCTCAGCAGGTCACCACAGTGAAGAGGCGCGGCCGAGCGGGGCACCGTGGCAGTCAGCAGAAGGTTGTTGGCCGCTCCGCTGTAGCCCAGGCGAGTGGACACCCCACTGAGCCACAGCAGCAGGGCAATAGACCAGGAGTCGGTGAGGGTAAGCACCACATCAAACTCGCGATCGCGCACAATGCCAAGCAGGTTAGCCCAGTCGGCGGGGCTGTTGGGGGCCACAAAGTTGTAGGGCACCACCTCGGCAACCCCCTTAGAAAGCTGATAAATCGCCGTGGCATTGGGGGCCGCTACCACAGAAACCTCGGCGTTTTCAAAGCTATCCTTGATTTGATTAATAATCGGAAAGAAGCTCAGCTGAGCCTCGGTTTCCCCTGGAACAAGAGCCAGTACCCGCATACTTTACGTCCATGCCTGTTCGCAAGCTATTGTAGTGGAACCTGGTCAAGGTTTAGGGGATATCTGGCTTACAAAATGCATTAAATTTCACCACTTGGGTGAAATTTTCCCCGATTTCCCCTACGTCCCTACTCTATATGACACCTGTCCATCTGCTCATTCCCGCCGCCGGCAGCGGTCGCCGTATGGGGGCCGATCGCAACAAGGTTTTGCTGGATCTCCTGGGGCAGCCAATTATTGCCTGGACGCTGAAAGCCGCTGCTGAAGCCGATTCTGTGGTCTGGATTGGGCTGGTGTGTCAGGAGGGCGATCGCTCCAGCCTGGCCGCCATTGCGACAGCACTAAATTTGGCCAAGCCCGTAAATCTTATTGCCGGCGGCGATACCCGGCAGCAGTCGGTCTATAACGGGCTGCAACGTTTGCCCCCCGAGGCCACCCGCGTGCTGATCCATGACGGAGCGCGCTGCCTAGCCACCCCAGACCTGTTTGACCGCTGCGCCGCCGCCCTAGACACCTGCCCTGGCCTGGTGGCGGCAGTGCCTGTCAAAGACACCATCAAAGTGGTAGACGCCAACCAGCGCATTGAAGCCACCCCCGATCGCCAGCGGCTGTGGGCGGCCCAAACCCCCCAGGGCTTCGATGTAGCGCTCCTAAAGCAGTGCCACCAGCAGGGCATTGACCTGGGCTGGAGCGTCACCGACGATGCCGCCCTGTTTGAGAAGGGCGATCTGCCGGTGCAGGTGGTGCCCGGTGAAGAAACCAACCTCAAGGTGACGACGCCCATGGACCTGGCGATCGCAGAATTCATACTAAAACAGCGCCTAGGCTAACCCGAGGGCGGCCCAGACGCTGCTAGCAGATAAGCTCTGGGGCCTTGGCCCCCAGGTCTTAGAGGTCACCGCCGCGCAGAAACAGCAGAAACACAATCACCGGCCCAGAAATAACGATCATGGCTAGCATGGTCAACTGGGCGATAAGTTCAAAGTTAATATTGCTCAAAAAACTGCTTAAAAAGCTCATGTAACCTCCCAACACAAGGCGACTGGACTAAAATTAAACTTCAAACTT
>DASQNN010000487.1:0-8661 GCA_035644955.1 Nodosilinea sp.
GCGCTGCTGTCGGTAGACGGCTATCAGGTGGAGCAGGCCCACTGTGGGCAAAGTGCCCTCAGCCGAGTGGCTCAGCACCAGCCCGACCTAATTTTGCTGGATGTGATGATGCCCGGTCTTGACGGCTTTGAGGTGTGTCGCCGGCTCAAAGAAAACGAGAATACTCGTTTGATTCCGGTGGTGTTTGTGACGGCTCTGGGCGATCGCGAAGCCCGGCTGCGGGGCATTGAGGCCGGCGGCGACGACTTTTTGACCAAGCCTTTTGACCAGCTGGAGCTGTCGGCCCGGGTCAAGTCGCTGATTCATCAAAAGCGGCTCAACGAAGACCTCGACCACGCCGAGGGGGTGTTGTTTTCCATCGCCCGCACCATTGAGAGCCGCGACCCCAACACCGGCGACCACTGCGATCGCTTAGTCCTTCTGGCCCGCAGCTTTGGCGAATACCTGGGGCTGACGCCGGCCTACATTCGCGATTTGACCTGGGCGGGCTACCTCCACGACATTGGCAAGGTGGGCATTCCCGATGCGGTGCTGCTTAAAACTGGCCCGCTCACCGAGGCGGAGCGCGCCACCATGGAGCAGCATGTCGCCATTGGCGAAACCATCTGTCGGCCGCTGCGCACCATGCAGGGGGTGCTGCCGATCATTCGCCACCACCACGAGCGCTGGAACGGCAGCGGCTACCCCGACGGGTTGGCCGGGGCCGCGATTCCCCGGCTGGCGCAAATTTTTCAGCTGATCGATATTTTTGACGCCCTCACCCATGCTCGCCCCTACAAGCCCGCCTTTTCCCTCGAAGAGTCGCTGGCCATTATGCGGCAAGAGGTGGAGCGAGGCTGGCGCGACCCGGCCCTGATGGCGCAGTTTGAGGCCTTTATTGGCGACTACCAGCCCGAGGTCGCCGCTGGCTCAGAGGCGATCGCCGAGCGGTCTCAGTCGTTCAGGCAGCGGTACGTTTAGCCCAATTTGGGGCCGATAATCTCTGGGGCCGCTTAATCCCTGGGCCGGTCAATCGCGGCGACGGGCCAGCCCCAGCTGGCCGTGAATTTCCATGTAGTTGGGGTTTGGGCAGTGGCGCTGAGGCTGCGCACGCTGCCAAGGTAGGGTGGCGAAATCGAAGCTGGGGTCGCCGTGGAAGTCAAACACCTGGTAGACACGGCCCTCTCCACAAGAGGTTTCTTAGAAGCGCAATGGCCACCGCCATATTTACGTTTGGGGCGCGGTTTCAACGACATCCACCGGGGTTTGCCCCGCCGCGTGGGCTCGCAGGGCGTTGATGATGTGAATATTGGCCTTGGGGAAGGGAAATTCTTCAATGGTGTCTAGGGTAACCCAGCGCACCTCGTCGCACTCGATCGGCTGCGGGTCACCGGCTAGATGGGTGCAGTGGTGCACGTTGAGGGTGACCTTAAAGTGGGAGTAGGCGTGGGTGACGGTGCAGAGGCGATCGCCCACCGCAATCTCAATCCCCAGTTCTTCTTGAATTTCTCGCGCAATACAGTTCTCAATCGTCTCACCGGGCTCGATTTTGCCGCCGGGGAACTCCCACAGGCCGCCTAGAAGACCGGTTTGCTTGCGGCGATCGATCAAAATTTGCTGCTGGTCGTTCCAAATCACAGCGACGCCGATTTGCTTGTGGGGCAGGGGGCCTTTGGGTTCTGACATAGGCAGCTCCGACTGAATATTGCGATTATAGGCCTGGCAGTGGTCTTGCCAAGGGCAGCGATCGCACTCCGGGTTGCGCCGTGTACACAGCGTTGCTCCCAAATCCATCAGCGCCTGGTTAAAGTCGCGGGGGCGATCGGGGTCGAGCAGGTACTCAGACAGCCGCCACAGATCGCTGAGGGCTTTGGCCGGAGGCACCGGCAGCGCCACTAGGCGGGCCAGCACCCGTTTCACGTTGCCGTCGAGAATGGCGTGGGGCAGGTTAAAGGCCGAGCTGAGAATGCCCCCGGCGGTGGTTTTGCCAATGCCGGGCAGGGCGGTGATAGCCTCAAACTCCCTGGGCACCTGACCGCCGTGATTCGCCACAATCTGCTGGGCTGCCCTGTGCAGGTTGCGGGCGCGGGCGTAGTAACCGAGCCCTTCCCAGGCTTTGAGCACCGTTTGCAGATCGGCGGCGGCCAGGGCCTCCACGGTGGGAAACTGCACCAGCCAGCGCTGGTAGTAGGGCAGCACCGTCTTTACCTGGGTCTGCTGGAGCATCATCTCTGAGACCCAGATGGCGTAGGGGTCGTCGATATTGCGCCAGGGCAGGGTGCGGCCACAGTCGCCGTACCAGGCCAGCAGAGCCGAGCGCAGCACCTCAACAGGAAAATCCGGCCAGGGCTGAATCGCCTGGGCCGGATTGGGGGAAAGCGGGTGCTGGTTTAGAACCCTCGTTGTATAACTCGCCTCGGTGTCGCGTGCGGTATAACGGCGACTGAGGCTGGGGGAGGAATTGGGACCGGGCTGGGCCCCAGGGGTTGGTCTTTGACTATGGCTCACTCAGTCTCAAGGGAAGATTCTGCCGACATCAGCGAGTCCTCGAAGGCCATGCGCTGTTCGGCACCCCGTAGAAAATACCCGCTCATCATAGCAGAGGCTAGCAGGCGGCCCAGGCTTTCGCGGTTGGTGGTGATCTCTACGTCAAAGTGCTGGGAGGGTAGCCCACCAAGCAGACCGATGATATTGTGCTCCATCATCTGCTGCACCTCGGTGGAGGCTGGGTTGGAGAGTTGAGAGATGGTCTCTGGACTCATGCTGTGGACGTACTGCATGAGAGAGCTGGGATGTTCAGAGGACTTGAAGCCGTTGAAAAGGTCTTGGGCTTTGCCGGAAGAATTGCTCACAGTGGATACCTCGCTTGGCTGGCAGTTGTGCGGCCTGGGTTAATCGGATTGAGCTGGATAGAGTTATTGTTCCCCACGGAACTGTAGAAGCTACTCTTTGTTGTCTACATCACTATTTACTGTCTACATGGGGGGGCGCTGTCATTCCTGAAACCCATGTGTTTAAGTTAACAGGCTCTGTTTTGCCGCTGGGTAGGTAGAACCGTACTGACTATGGAGGGGTTTTGCCCCGCCAAACGAATTTGAATGCTCTTCTGTGGGTAGATGTCAGCATTTCGATTAAGGGTCAAGTTGGTATCAAATCCTCTCAGGCAGGGTTCAGGCAGCTTAAGGCTATTATCATCTAAACTTGAAGCCTTTCTGTCACAATTGCCAACCATGTCCC
Source organism: Nodosilinea sp. (assembly GCA_035644955.1). Classification (GTDB taxonomy): domain Bacteria; phylum Cyanobacteriota; class Cyanobacteriia; order Phormidesmidales; family Phormidesmidaceae; genus Nodosilinea. The sequence continues at coordinate 3,217 of DASQNN010000487.1, forward strand.
CAAAAGCCCCAAAATGACCCTTTATTCCCCGGTTGCCCCGGCCGCAGCAGCTAACCTTGCCGTTGCTGGCTTAGCCACCCAGTATCAGGCGGTGCGTAAGCTGAGTGAAACCCTCTGCCAACCCCTTGAAATTGAAGACTATGGGGTGCAGGCGATGGCCGATGTCAGCCCACCCAAGTGGCATTTGGCCCACACCACCTGGTTCTTTGAGACCTTTTTGCTGCGTCCCTACGTAGAGGGCTACCTTGAGTTTCACCCCGGTTTTGGGTATTTGTTTAACTCCTACTACGAGGCGGTGGGCGATCGCCACCCCCGGCCCGATCGCGGCCTGCTGTCGAGGCCCACGGTGGCCGAGGTCTACCAGTACCGGGCCCACGTCGATGAGGCAATGGCAACGCTTTTGCAGCAGCTCAGTCATCATCCCGCCGTTGGGGAACTGGTCAACTTGGGTCTACACCACGAGCAGCAGCACCAGGAACTGCTGCTCACTGACCTTAAGTACAACCTGGCGATCAATCCCCTGCGCCCCGCCTACCGCCAGGATGTCGCTGTGGTCGAATGCACCTGCCCCACGCCGCTGGAGTTTGTAGAATTTGCTGGCGGACTGCATACCATTGGCCACCAGGCCCAGGGCTTTGCCTTTGACAACGAAGGCCCGGCTCACCGGGTTTACCTGCAAGATTTTGCCCTGGCCAACCGCCTGGTTACCAACGGCGAATACCTGGAATTTATGGCAGACAAGGGCTACCAAACCGCTGCCCACTGGTTAGCCGAGGGCTGGGCTATGGTGCAGAGCGAAGGCTGGCTGGCCCCCCTGCATTGGGAGCAGCGCGACGGCCAGTGGTGGATATTTACCCTGGGCGGCCTACAGCCCGTCAACCTGATGGAGCCGGTGTGCCACCTCAGCTATTTTGAGGCCGATGCCTTTGCCCAGTGGCGGGGCTGTCGTCTGCCCACCGAGGCCGAGTGGGAGGTAGCCGCCGCCCAGGCGTCTACCGAGGGGAATCTCCTCGCCGCCGACCACCTGCACCCCCAGCCCGCTGACCCCTCCGGCCAGCTTCAGCAGCTCTACGGCGATGTTTGGGAATGGACCCAGAGCGCTTACCTGCCCTACCCCGGCTTTCGCCCCGCCCCTGGCGCGGTGGGGGAGTACAACGGCAAGTTTATGTGTAACCAGATGGTGCTGCGGGGCGGCTCCTGCGTCACGCCACCGGGGCACATTCGCCCCAGCTATCGCAACTTTTTCCCGCCCAGCGCTCGCTGGCAGTTTAGCGGCCTTCGGCTGGCGCGGTGATCAAGACCTCGTTGCGCTGGCTCTGACCCTCTTTCCCTGGGAGAGGGAGTCAGCCTGGGCTCGGCTGTTCTGCCCCTTTGTCGGCCCCTTTAGATGACGGGCTGGGAAGGTGCCTGACTTTCTACGGTAGGCCACTGGACCTGGCGTTTTCCACGCCTGCTGCCATCGACTGCCGAATTCTACGACGATCGAATTCAAGGATTTTTCTATGACTGCTAGCCCCCGCTTTCAAACCCAGCAGCCCGCCATTAAGCTGTATGACTTTCACCCGCCGGTAGAAGATTTTCGCAGTGCGGTGCTGCGGGGGCTGAGCCTGCCCCAAAAGACCCTTTCTCCCCAGTTTCTTTACGACAAGCGGGGGTCTGAGCTATTCGACGCCATCTGTCAGCTGCCGGAGTATTACTTGACCCGTACCGAGATGGGCATTTTGCGCGTCCACGCAAAGGATATTGCGGCGGCGCTGGGCCATCGCGCCCTGGTTGAATTGGGCAGCGGCAGCAGCCAGAAGATTCGCATTTTGCTGAATGCTGCCCCCCAGGTGACTACCTATGTGGGGGTAGATATTTCGCGGCAGCATTTGCAGGAGGCCTGCGCGGCGCTGATGGCAGATTTTAAGGGGTTGGATGCGATCGCCGTCTGCGCCGACTACACCCAACCGCTGCCCATTGCCACTATCCCTGAGCTCCGCGATCGCCCCACCATTGGCTTTTTCCCCGGCTCCTCCATCGGCAACCTAGAGCCCGCCGAGGTGATCAGCTTTCTAAAAACCGTGGCTGTGCTGGGCGATTTGATTGTTGGAGTGGACCTGAAGAAATCTCCTGCTATTCTCGAACCTGCCTACGACGATGCCCAGGGGGTTTCCGCTGCCTTTGCACTGAACGTGCTGGAGAGGATCAACCGCGAACTGGGGGCTGATTTTGACCTGACCCAGTTTGAGTATCGGGCGCACTACAACGAGGAAGCTGGGCGGATTGAGATGGCGATCGCCAGCTTGAGCGATCAAACCGTGCGCCTGGGCGATGCGGAGATTTCGTTCAAGACGGGCGAAACTCTGCGCACCGAGCACTCCTATAAATACACCGTGGATGAGTTTCAGCTGCTGGCGATGGAGGCCGGGTTCCAGCCCGTGCAGGTGTGGACAGATGCTGACCAGCTGTTTAGCCTCCACCATCTGAAACAAATGTAGGGGCGCATGGTACTGAAACAAGCGTTGACATGATCGCTGAAAGCCTTAATTTACCCTTGCTTTAATCTCGATCTGGGAGTGCTCTAAATCGGTGCCCGCCCTGAGTAACCACCACAAAAGCCTTTGATAAAGCTTCCTCGGAATACGTCACAATGACTCGGTTTAGCTCAGCATGAACATCTGCTAAGGTGGCAGGCAAAATACGCAGATAAATTACTCCGGTGCCCAACACTTGAACAAAGACTAAATTGCCGTAGTCGCGATCGCGAGTGATCAAAATTCGATTTTGCGCCTGGGCTGTTTGCAGAACAACCTCATCGCTAGCCCGCGATAGGCCTAGTTTTGAAACTTGTACCAAATCATGGCCAGTGTCTTCCAAAAATCGTATCGTCTTGGCGTAGACATCCTGGTCTAACAGAAATCTCATGCAGAGGCTGGCACCAGCTGAATGTCTTCAGCGGCAACCAGAGCAATGGCGTAGCGCAAACAGGCTTGAATATCTTCCACCGCTAATTCTGGATAGTAGTCTTTAGTAATTTCTGGAAACGATAGCCCTTCGGCAACTAACTCCAGCACATTTTGTACTGTGATGCGAGTGCCCACCACACAGGGTTTGCCAAAGTGAACATCAGGATCAACCGCAATCTTATCCATCATGACGTTCTCCTAGGTAAGTACCCACAAAGGCCATAGGGCTTGCCTTACTTTAGCGTAAGGCACAGGACCTAAAGAGTGGGTAGAGGAGAGTAAGCATGGCTACACACAGTTATTCATCTGCCTCCCCAGTGTGAGACGCTAGAAGCCTGTGTTAACTGGACGATCTCCCCATGCAGGTTGACTGGCAAGACGTAAAGCCCTACGAAGACATCATTTACCAAAAGGCCGATGGCATCGCCAAAATCACCATCAACCGGCCCCACAAGCGCAACGCCTTTCGCCCCAAAACCATTGTTGAGCTGTACGAAGCGTTCTCCAACGCCCGCGAAGACAGCCGCATTGGCGTGGTGCTGCTGACTGGGGCTGGCCCCCACACCGACGGCAAATACGCCTTTTGCTCGGGCGGCGACCAGAGCGTGCGGGGCCACAGCGGCTATGTGGATGAGGGCGGCGTGCCCCGGCTCAACGTGCTCGACTTGCAGCGGCTGATTCGCTCGATGCCCAAGGTGGTGATTGCGCTGGTGGCGGGCTACGCGATCGGCGGCGGCCACGTGCTGCATGTGGTGTGCGACCTCACCATCGCCGCCGACAACGCCGTTTTTGGCCAAACTGGTCCTAAGGTGGGCAGCTTTGACGGCGGCTTTGGGGCCAGCTACCTATCCCGCATAGTGGGCCAAAAGAAAGCCCGCGAAATCTGGTACCTGTGTCGTCAGTACAGCGCCCAGGACGCCCTAGATATGGGTCTGGTGAACTGCGTAGTGCCCGTGGATCAACTGGAAGCCGAAGGGGTGCAGTGGGCCCAAGAGATTCTGCAAAAAAGCCCGATCGCCATTCGCTGTCTGAAGGCGGCCTTTAACGCTGACTGCGACGGTCAGGCGGGGCTGCAAGAGCTGGCGGGCAACGCCACCCTGCTCTACTACATGACCGAAGAAGGAGCCGAGGGCAAGCAGGCGTTTCTAGAAAAGCGAGAGCCCGATTTTCGACAATATCCCTGGCTGCCCTAGGGGGTAGAGGGGTAGGTGGGTGGATGGTGAGAGCCGTAGGGCGGGCGCTGCTAGCCCGGTCAAAGTGGTGGGGCTGATTCTAGATTTCATTGTGACTGAGCCCAGTGCCCCCGTTGCTGCTGAGCTGGAAGGGTTCCACCACCACCCAACGCTCAGCACCTCAACACCCAACAAAAATTGGCAAAACCATAACGTTACTAAGGTATAACCATGGTTTCGAGGGACAATGGCAGAGTACGGAACCTACAACACCCCATGGCAAAGGCAAAAAGCCTCAGCTTGGCTTCAAAAACGATCGAAACGTTGACGACCCAGAGCTTTTTGTTCCAAGGGCTGGGGCAAGACCCACTGCTCAGCGACCTCAACCCCGACCTGTTAGTTGCCGAAAAGCTCTACTCCAACCGCCCGGTCTACACTGCCTTTCGGCCCCACACTTGGCAAGAGCACCTGTACGTGGTCGTGGATGGCGGTCCGGTGATCATGCGCAGCACCCCCCTCGACCGAGTTTTGGCCCTCACCTACACCGGCGGCTGCTTTGGCATGCGCAGCCTGCCCGTGGGCGTTGGGGCGGCGACACGAGCCTTCCCCAGCCTGGTCGAAGCCTATAAAACCACCAACGTAATCAAAGTGCCGGTGCAGGTGGTGCAGGATCTCTACGACCACAATGAAACGTTTCGAGAACGCTATACCCTGTTGTTTGAACTGCGCGAAAAATTTCAGTACCACCTGCTCAATTGCAGCACTTACCCTCCCCAGGCGGTGGCGGCGGTGCTGCGGGGGCTGATCTTTCAAGAGCGCAGCCTGGGTGCCCAGCCCCAGGGCAGCAAGCCTGAATACGTGTTTGACCTACCCATTGACCTAATCGCCCGTGCCTGCCAACTCAACCACCGCACCGTGGAGCAAGTGCTAAAGGGGCTAACCAAAGCAGGCTATATCAAGACCGACAAACCGGCTGACTCTGCCAATGACCTGGTGAAGGTGATCGACCCCGAGGGGCTGAAAGAAGTCTACGGTGCCACCCGCGACAAAGTCTCCTGGTGGCCGCTGAAGTAGGGGGTTAGGATAGTGCTAGCCACTCAAATCGGCGAGTAGGGCCATGACCTTGGCACCACATCAAATCAAAAAATAGCTTCGGTTGGACATCGACCTGCATAGCTATCTTGACTCCGAGAGCGGCGTGAACCGTCATTAACCTATACCGATTCTCAAGCAGTTCGCCCAAGGTAAGGATATTGCCCTAGAGCCGGGGGTGTTTATTGTCATGCCTGCTAACGCACCCCACGCTCTGAGAGCGATCGCCAATC
>DASQNN010000488.1:0-33904 GCA_035644955.1 Nodosilinea sp.
TAGCGACCGGTGGAGCCGGGCAGAATGGGCTGCTCCACTGCCTGGCGGAAGATCTCGGTCTCTTCGTTAAATTCGATTGGCAGTACAGCTACCACGTTTTCGTGGGGGCGGGGGATGATCACCCAGGTTTCGAGGATGCCACCGGGGGTTTTTTCGGCGGCTTCTACCCCAGCGGCCATGGCGGCCTTGACTTCGGAGACACTGCCACGAATGTTGATGCAGAAACGAGCACTACCGGCGCGAATGTAGCCAATGAGCGTAACCCGCCCGGCTTTTACCATCGCATCTGCGGCGGCTAGCACCGGGGGAAACCCTCTGGTTTCGAGCGACCCGACAGCCTGTGGCATGGTTGTACTCCTGGTTCCGTAGGTAAAAAATCCATTCTCAATTGTACGGGGCAGTGGTATCAATCGCACGATTGCCCGCAAAGGAAAAGTTTCGGGTTCGCGCTTCTACCTGAAACCTTGCACCTGAAACCCTCTACACCCGAAACGGTTCTGAGGCCGAAGTAAACCCAATGGGCAAGATCGCGTCGATGTTGTCGGTGGGGTTGGGGATGATTACGTGGGTGGTGACTTCGGCCAGATTGGGGCAGGCGTTGGCTGCGACCAGCCCGGCTTCCATAGCGCGCTTGACCTCGGCGATCAGGCCGCGAATCACCACAAACTGCCGCCCGCTCTCAGAGCGATCTTGCACAGAGACGGTGACGTTGGCCGCTTTGACCATGGCATCGGCGGCGGCTAGCACTGCGGGAAAGGTTTGGGTTTCGATGACACCGACGGCAATGGCCATGGGGGTTCTCCTAAAGAATTGCTATGCTGCTCAACTCTCAACTATACCTTGATGCCGCTGGGTTCTCCGGCGGTGGCAATGATGCGATCGCAGCCCGACTCCGGCTTGGCCCAGTCGCAGTGACATTCCTTGGGGTCGCCCCAGCACAGGCTAAGGTAAAGCTCGGTGCGGGTGGCGGCCAGCTCGGCCCATTCGCTGTTGGCGATGAGCTGCTCGACGGCGGTTAGGGTGGTGGGCTGGGGTTGGTTGCCGGCCATCCACAGGCGCAGACCATCGATCGCCTGTCGCCAGAACTCAAGGATGGCGGGCTTGGCCCCCACTAAAGCCAGCTTGTCGGCGGGGATGGCAATCAGCTGGGGATGCAGCTCGGGTACGCGAATGGTGCGGCCCTGAAAGCGGCAGGTGTGCCATACCAGGCCCGATACCCCGTGCTGGTGCTGATAGTCGTGAATTTGGGCGCGAAAGTCTTGAATGGCAAACACTTTGCTGAGTTTGTCGGCCCCGATCGCCTTAAAAATCGCCGGGTTGTCGAGGCGATCGGCGGAGGACAGCACCACCCGTTCGCCCTTCCAGGTAGCGCGCAGTTCCTGATCGAGAAAGTCCAGGAGTTGTTCGGTGGTGTAGCTCATAGGGCTATCTTATCAAGGGCAACCGGCCAGTTTTGTGCCTGACTATAGTTTCCCTAGGCGGTCTGTCAGAAGTGCATAGATGCCCTCGGCATCGGCGGTTTCGAGCACGGTCGCGTTGGCTGGGGTGGCTGGGGTCGGGTAGGCATCGACTACGGTGCGCCCGAGGCAAAGGGTGCCTTCGGTCTCGATCGCCAGGTGCATGGGCTGTCCGGTAAAGAGTTCGGGGCGCAGCAGGTAGGCGATCACACAGGGGTCGTGGAGGGGTGGCCCGGCTAGGCCGTGGCGATCGACATCGATCTGGCCGTAGGGGCGCAGCAGATCGGCGGCGGCCTGACCCACGGGAGTGCCCAACTGTTCTAGCGCCGCCAGCCGCTGGGGGGTGGTCACCACCTGATGGGTCACGTCCAGCCCAACCATGGTCAGGGGCAGGCCGGCATCGACCACCACCTTGGCGGCGTGGGGATCGACATAGATATTGAACTCGGCGGCGGCGGTGATGTTGCCCGCTCCCAGAGCCCCGCCCATCATCACCACCTGATCGATGCCGCCAGCAATGGCGGGGCACTGAATCAGCGCCACGGCCAAATTGGTCAGCGGGCCGAGGGTGGCCAGGGTAATGGGGGTCGCAGCGGTGGTGAGCTGGTCGATTAAAAAGGCGACGGCGTGCTGAGACTGTAGCGCCATGGTGGGTTCGGCGAGCACAGCCCCCTCTAGCCCGGTACTGCCGTGGATGTCTTCGGCGGTGACAAGCGATCGCAGCAGTGGCCGAGGGCAGCCCGCATACACCGGCACCTCAGGGCGCTGGGCCAGGTGACAGATGCGGCAGGCGTTAGCCGCCGTCAGGGCCAGGGGTACATTGCCCGCCACGGTGGTAATGCCCAGCAGGTCAAACTCGGCGGGGCTGGCCAGGGCCAGCAGGAGGGCGATCGCATCGTCGACTCCAGGGTCGCAGTCAATAATTAACGGTCGAGGCGGCATAGAGAATGTCTACCAAAGGCTGGATACTGGGTGGCACAGCGGCGGGTGGCACAGCACAGGCAGCAGGAGCACCGAGCCCTGCCCTAAGATAATTTAGGTACTGCATCGATTCCCCCGCTCAGGAGGTTGCCCTTGTCTGCTGCGCTTCGTCTAACGGCTCTTATGGTATCTGGCCTGGGCCTCCTGGTTGCCACTGGCTGTGCGGGCAGTCCGCTGCAGCAGTCTTTGGAGGCCGATCCGCAGCTGCAAGAGCGGCCTGTATTCAGCGAAGAAACCCCCGAAACCGGTCCAGAGTCGGAAGTGAGCGAGGTTCCGCCAGCAACTTCTGACCTGCCCTCTGACGCCAGCGACCGCGAAGCTACCAACCCGTCTCCTCGCCCTAGCAACGCCGCCGCTGAGCTGGAGGAGGTGCCCGAAGACCTGCGGCCCTACGTGCAAGACTGGCTAGCCCTGGGACTGGTTGACCAGGCAGCGCGTCAAACCGCCAGCGGCACCCCATCCCAAGACTTTGAGCCCAACCAGCCGATTAGTCGGGGCGAGTTTGCCCACTGGCTGCTCACCGCCAACAACAAGGTTTACCAGGAGGTCCCCGCGAAGCGCATTCGGCCCGCCACGGCCAACGCCACCCCAGCCTTTCAGGATGTGCCCACTTCGCACCCCTACTTTGCCGCCATCCAGGGGCTAGCCGAGGCGGGCATTATTCCCAGCGCCAAAACCGGCAACGCCACTGCCGTCACCTTTCGGCCCGATGCGCCGCTGACTCGCGAAACCCTGGTGCTGTGGAAGGTGCCCCTAGACCTGCGCGCCCCGCTACCCACGGCCAATGCCGAGGCCGTTACCACCGCCTGGGGGTTTCAAGATACGGCCCAGGTGGAACCGCTGGCCCTGCGGGCGGTGCTGGCCGACCACCAAAACGGCGACTTTGCCAACATTCGCCGCGCGTTTGGCTATACAACGCTGTTTCAGCCCCAAAAGGGCGTGACTCAGGCCGAGGCCGCCGCTGTCCTATGGCGCTTTGGCGAGCAAACCGAGGGTATTTCCGCCGAAGACTTGCTCAGACGACCTTCGCCTCAGCCGGGTTCCGCAACCTCTAGGGACTCTACAAACTCTCTTTGATGTTTCATCCCGTCCCCAGCGCTCTCATCTAGTTGCCTCCCACCCCCTCACCTAGCCCTTCACTTCCCCTAACGTCCCCCAACCAGCGACACCGCCATCCCAATAAACGCCAGCACCCCCGCCGCAATCATGATGACGGCAGGCATGGCTTTGCGCGTTTGCCGCCAGCGGCGCACAAAAATAACGACTAGGGCCGCCGTTACCCCCATGGCCATACCGGCCCCACCGGGAGAACCGGCCTGCCATAGCCAGGCTCCTACCAGCAGTAGGGCAGCGCTGACCAATCCACTAATAAGTGACACCTGACTGCGGGCCTGGGCATAGCCAATCAGGCCGCCGATCGCAGAGAGGGCCGCGTAGGCGATCGCATACAAGGCTCCAGTGGGCATAGCGGCTGGCACAGTAAGAATACTTTTAGGCTACCGAGGTTTTTGCTGACGCACAACCCCGGCGGTAATGCCGATCTCAGCGTTTGGGCGGCGCTTTGTGATGCTGTGGCTGTGACCAGCTTGGTTGAGACAGTTCTCAGGTCAACGTTCAAACATTTGAACGTTTTTAGGGTTTCTTGATGGCCTAACCAACGTGACTAGAACTATAGCCCTGTCTCTGGCGATACATTTTTGATATTAAATCATCCTTTGTAGTTGGCTCAGGAACAAAGTGGGTAAATTTTGTCATGTGTTTCCCCATCTATCTAAAGACATAGATTCTAAAGGGATCTATGCAGAAAAACGATTATGAAGTAAATGTAAAGATGAGAGTTTTCTCATGATTTTAACAAAATGATCATGGTAATTTTTCTTACATAAAGCATTTGGAGCTTGCTGTAAGCTTTGTTTTCAAAGCTTCCTGGCTTTTTCTAAGATTCTCTAAGGTGTCACGGGAGGAACTATCTCTTGCTTAGGCCTGTCATCTGCTTGGAAGGAAAGTTGGCGAAGCGAAACCTTGCATGAAACAGTTTTTCCCAAGGCTCAGTACTTGTTCTTAGGAATAATGAGTTCATGAATTCCAGCTCAGGTTATGCATCAGAACAGCTCAATATTTCTATCATTATTCCTGTGCACAATGGCGGCGAAAGCTTTCGTCGCTGCCTCGACAGCCTGAGGCAATCTACCCGCTCTCCCGACGAGGTGATTGTAGTTGCCGACGGCGACACCGACGGCTCTTGGGAGTTAGCCAAAGCCTTTGGAGCCAAGGTATTTCGCTACGAGACCGCCGGTGGCCCCGCCCGCGCCCGCAACCGGGGTGCTGCCATGGCCCAGGGCGATATTTTGTTCTTTATTGATGCCGATGTCACCGTTGGGCAAGACACCATTTCCAACGTCGAAGCAGCGTTTGTTAAAGACATTAACCTGGCAGCGCTAATTGGCTCCTACGACGACCAACCGGGGGCCGACAACTTTTTGTCGCAGTACAAAAACTTATTTCACCACTACACCCACCAAACCTCGTCTGAAAAAGCTTCGACTTTTTGGGGAGCCTGCGGGGCTATTCGCGCTGACGCATTTAGTGCAGTGGGCGGGTTTGACGAGCGCTACGTCAAACCCTGCGTCGAAGACATTGAGCTGGGCTATCGGCTGCGGCGGGCGGGCTACACCATTCGCCTGTGCAAGCACATTCAGGTCAAGCACCTAAAGTGCTGGCGACCCGTTTCGCTGCTGCGGGCTGAGATTTTCTACCGCGCCTTGCCCTGGACCGAGCTAATTCTCAGTCAGGGCCAGCCCATGAATGACCTCAACCTCGATCGCGCCAACCGCCTGAGCGTTTTGCTCAGCTTTGTGGCCTTGGCCTGCCTAATAGGCGGTTGGGTCATCCCCTTTCTTTGGGTCGTCGCGATCGCCACGATGATCGCGCTGTTGGTCATTAACCAACGGGTCTATCGCTTCTTTTGGCAAAAGCGAGGGCCGCTCTTTGCCCTCCGAGTGATTCCCTGGCACTGGTTTTATTTTCTCTACGGCGGCGCCGCCTTTGCCTACGGCACGGCGACCTATCGGTTTCGGCAGTTTTCTACGGTCACTAATTAACGGCTCGACCCCGTTTTTCAACATTTTTCAGTGCAGTTACACCTGAATTTTTTGGAGTTGAATCAATGCAGTCTTTACCTGTAGTTATCATTGGTGGCGGGCCGGCAGGTCTAACCGCAGGCTACGAGCTCATGAAGCACGGCAAAAAATCGGTGGTGATCGAAAAAGCCGATAAAGTGGGCGGCATTTCTCGTACCGAAACCTATAAAGGTTATCGCTTTGATATTGGCGGCCACCGCTTTTTCACCAAAGTCAGCGAAGTGCAGGCGGTCTGGAAAGAAATTTTAGGCGACGACTTCATTCAGACGCCTCGAATGTCGCGTATTTATTACGACAACAAGTTTTATGATTATCCTCTGTCGCTAATGAAGACGCTAAAAAATCTCGGCCCCGTCACCAGCGCACTGATTCTTTTTAGCTACCTTAAAGCCAAGGGCCACAAGTATCTGAACCCAGGTGCTGCCGCCGAAACCTTTGAAGAATGGGTGATTGACTGCTTTGGTGAGCGGCTTTATCGCATTTTCTTTAAGACGTATACCGAAAAAGTGTGGGGCATTCCGTGCAGCCAAATTCGTGCCGACTGGGCGGCCCAGCGCATTCAGAATATGTCGCTTAAGCAGGCGGTGATCAACGCAATCTTTGGCAGCCAAAACGCCAAGAGCCTGATTAAAAAGTTTGACTACCCGCGCCTTGGCCCCGGCATGATGTGGGAGCGCTGCCAAGAACTGCTCGATGTGCACGGTTCGCCTGTGCATCTCAACACCGAAGTGGTGCGCGTCGAGCGCGAAGGCAACCGGATTACCAAGGTGGTGGCGAAAAAGGGTGACCTGACCTTTGATTTGGTAGGTGACCATTTCATCAACTCGATGCCTATTTCGCTGCTAGTCAATCGTCTCGATCCTCCGCCCCCTAAGGAAGTGCTGGCGGCGGCCCGAGGGTTAAAGTACCGGGATTTCCTCATCGTGTCGCTGATTATCGACAACCCGGACCTCTTCCCCGACAACTGGCTCTACATTCACAGTCCCGAGTTCAAGGTGGGACGCATTCAAAACTTTAAGAACTGGAGCCCCGAAATGGTGCCCGACTCCAGCAAAACCTGTCTGGGAATGGAGTACTTCTGTAGTGAAGGGGATGACCTGTGGGAGATGCCCAACGAGAAGCTGATCGAGCTGGCATCGGAGGAGATCGCGCGCCTGGGTCTGGGCGTAAAACGCGAGGATGTCAAAGACGGCTGCGTAATTCGCCAGTACAAGGCCTACCCGGTGTACGACGGCGAGTATCGGCAGCATCTCAAGGTGCTGGAAGACTACATTCGCAGCTTTGAGAATTTGCAAACCGTGGGCCGCAACGGCATGCACCGCTATAACAACCAAGACCACTCCATGCTGTCAGCACTGCTAGCGGCCAAAAACATCGCGGGCGAAAACCACGACATCTGGAATATCAACGTTGAGCGCTCGTACCACGAAAACTTCACCGACCAAGAGTGGTCGAAGCTCAAGCAGGGGGACGAGTTGGTGCCCGCTGGGCGATCGCTTCCCCAAGCTGTTTAGCCAACGCCCTGCAGGGGCAAACCGCAGTTTGCTCCTGCCAGAACCGCTGAATTGTTAATTTGTATCTGCATGGGCAACCCCCTCGAAAAAGACTCCTAATGCTAAAGGATGGTTGAGCTATGACAGTACCGAACGTGACCCTGGTGGTCTCGCCCCGTGAGCGATTTAGTTACGCTCAAACCTCTCTGGAGAGCATCTATGAGCATACTCAGATGCCCTTTAAACTGGTGTATGTAGACGGCAACTCGCCTAAACCAGTGGCCGACTACTTGGCGGCCCAGGCCGTTGAAAAAGGGTTTGAGCTGGTGCGAGTTGACCACTTTCTCACCCCCAACCAGGCCAGAAATATCGGCCTGGCGCGGGTCGATACGCCCTACCTGGTCTTTGTTGACAACGACGTGGTGGTGTCGCCCGGCTGGCTAGAGGCGCTGGTGCAGTGCGCCGACGAAACCGGGGCCGCCATTGTGGGGCCGCTCACCTGCCAGGATGAGCCGGTGCACGAGACCATTCACTTTGCCAACGGCGAGGCCCGCATTATTGTCGATGTGAAGGGGCGGCGGCGGCTGCGCGAAAAAATGTGTCGCCAGGGGCAGCGGGTGGCTCAGGTGGCGGAGAAACTGCAGCGCACCCCGGCCGAACTGGTGGAGTTTCACTGTATGCTCGTGCGGCGGTCGGTCTTTGAGAGATTGGGGCCGCTTGACGAGGGCTTTCTTAACACCAAGGAGCATGTGGACCTGTGCCTCAGCGTGGCCCAGACGGACGGCAAAATTTATTTTGAGCCCACCTCGGTGATTACCTACGTGCCGGGTATTGCCTGGAGATGGGCTGACTTGCACCTCTACATGCTGCGCTGGAGCGATGCCTGGGAGCGGGAGAGTCTGCAACACCTGCGCCAGAAGTGGAATTTGCCCGAAGATGTCTACTTTAGCCAGAAGATCAAGGCTCTGGGCTGGCGTCGGCGCAAAATGATTTTGTCGCCGCTGCTGCACCGGCTGACCTTGGGGCTGGTAAAGAATCGGCTGGTGGAAAAGGTGTTGATGTACGGGGCGTTGACCCCGGTCGATCGGGTGCTCAATCGCTATTTGACCCGTCGCCACGCTCGCCTGTGGCTGAAAACTCAAGGGGCTACCTCCGCCGAGCAGGTCTACAGAGGGGCCAACCTGCCAACGCGATCGCACCAGGGTACGGTGAATGAAAATTCTTCTGCTGCATGACTATGGCACCGCCAGCGGTGGGGCTGAACTGCAAATGCTGTCGTTGCGGCAGGGGCTGAGCGATCGCGGTCACCAGGTGCGACTGTTTGCCAGCGGAGCTATGCCCGTGGCGGGACACGCCCAGCTAGCCGACGACACCTGCTTTGGCACCACCACGCGGTTGCAGGTTCTAACGCAAACCGTCAACCCCTCGGCTTACTGGCGGCTGCGGCGGGTGCTGCGCGAGTTTCAGCCCGATGTCGTACACATTCGCATGTTTCTCTGGCAACTATCACCGCTGATTTTGCCGCTGCTGCAAGCGGTGCCCTGCGTCTATCAGACTGCGGTGTACAAGGCCATTTGCCCGGCAGGTACCAAGGTGCTACCCGATGGCAGTCCGTGCCAGGTGGCTCCTGGGCGGGTGTGCTTGACCACGGGCTGCCTCACCCCCCAAACCTGGGCGGTGCTGATGGTGCAGCACCAGCTCTGGCAGCGCTGGCGATCGGCGATCGACCGAGTGGTGGCCCTCAGCCAGGGGATGAAAACCCAGCTGGAGCAGGCAGGGCTGAGCCCGGTGGAGGTGATCTACAACGGAGTGTCGGTGCGCGATCTCAGGCCTGCTTTGCAAGGTCCGCCCACGGTGGCTTTCGCTGGGCGACTGGTGCTTGAGAAGGGGGTAGATGTGCTGCTGAAAGCCTTTGCGATCGCGCGATCGCAAGTGCCCACCGCCCAATTGCTGATTGCGGGCCAAGGCCCCGAGAGCGAAGCTCTAAAAGCCCAAGCCCAGCTGCTGGGCTTGGGCGAGAGCGTTACCTGGCTGGGGCACCTAGAGCGATCGCAGATGGAAACCCACTTTGACCGCGCCTGGGTACAGGCGGTGCCTTCCCAGTGGGAGGAGCCCTTTGGCAATGTCACCACCGAGGCGATGATGCGGGGCACGGCGGTGGTGGCCAGCGCCGTCGGTGCCCAACCCGAAATCATCCATGCCGATTGCACCGGGTTTTTGGTGCCCCCTGGCGATATTGAGGCCTGGGTCGATCGCCTCACCCGGCTGCTGCAAAACCGGGAACTGGCGGAAACCATGGGCAGGGCAGGGCGCGATCGCGCAGTAACCTATTTCAGCGAAGAGAAGCGAACTGAACAGTTTTTATCTCTCTATCAACGATTACAGACTCAAGCCAGTCAATCAGTTTCATCAGCTAAATATCGGCAGCTTGCGAAAGAATCACACTTTCACTAAGAAACGAGGAGTGGCCTACCCCTGTTAGCCCCAGGTCTACAGATTTAACACCTCAAAATAACAAGTCAGAGCTTACTCTTCTGTTTCCGCAATAGAAAGGTCATGTCATGAGTTCTCCGCTTATCACCATCATCATTCCAACCTACAATCGTCCTCAGTTTCTACCACAGGCAGTTCAGAGTGCCCTGGCTCAAACACTGGAGGATCTGGAAGTTCTGGTTGTTGATGATGGGTCATCAATACCAGTTGACTTACCACCCAATCCGCGATTGCGGATTTTGCGACTGCCTGAAAATAAAGGCACTGCGGCCGCTCGAAATGCCGGTGCCAGAGCCGCAAAAGGGCGATATATCAGTTATCTAGATGATGATGACCAACTGTTGCCTCACATGGTGGAGGTTTCCCTAAAGGCCCTGCAAAACTCAGATCTGCCTCAACCGATCGCCGTGCTCTCTGGCTTAGAGGTCCTAGACATGACCGGCAAGGTCGTTGAAACACGCTTGCCGCCTACTTTGCCGCGTGGTTCACATTTTTTTTTGGAAGAAGTTGAACCAGGAAAATCATTTATATCAAAGCAAACACTAGTGATCGAGCGTGAACTACTGCTTGGCATTGGTGGGTATGACGAAGCTTTGCAATCCCGTGTTCACACTGAGATGTTTTTGCGGCTTAACCCAGTGTGTTCCATCCTAGGAGTGCCGATAGTAACGTATCAGTTAATAACCCACGAAGAACCCCGAATTTCACACAATGCCAGCCTGCGTCAAGTCAGTTTTCACTACATAGTAGAAAAACACAAAGCTACCTTTTCATCCCACCCTAAGATGTTTGCGGACTTCGTTTATCAGCATGCACTGATGTCATATTTCTTTAATCAAAAAAAGGCTGCTTTTTCTAGCTTGCTTTGGGCGCTAACACTTCATCCAAAGCACACCATGCGTGTCTTAATGGAATCCATCTCAAAACGGATTGTAAGTAGCTTTGGGTCAACAAATAAATTCGCAAAGGATTATTAAATTCTAATTATTCCTGTTTCATCTCCCAGGCCTTCATTCTCCAGAATTTCTAGGTTGTCAACATGAGAAAATTATCTGTTCTCTATATTATTCGTGGGTATCCTCAGATTTCCCAAACCTATATTAAGACGGAGCTTGAAGCAATCAGTGATAATTACGAAGTCACGATTGTTTCTCGTCAGCCGTCTGACATTCCCTATCAAGAACATCTTCCTTACCATCATCTAGTTGAGCTGGATAAAATCCAGGAGCTCATTGAACAGGTGAAGCCGGACATTCTCCACACTCATTATTTGAATCAGCTTCAGTTTGTGGGTCCGCTGGCTGAACGAAATGGCATTCCATTTACTGTCAGATCTCATTCCTATGACACTTTGGCTTTGCGGGGAAAAAACTGGCTGGGGAAAGTGAGGCAGATAGCGGAATGGAATACCCCCCAATTCAAAAAAGTCAGAAACATTCGCGATAATTTATTTTGGGCGAACCATAAATTATGCCTGGGTGTTTTAGCGTTTCCTTTTGCCCGCTCCTATCTTGAAAGAGAAGGCATTAATTCTGACAAAATCATTAATTGCTTCCCGGTCGTGAATTATAACCTCTTTTACGATCGCTCTCCCAATGGAAATGCGGTTATGAATACTGGCGCCGCAATTCCAAAAAAGAAAATGTCAGATTATATTCAGCTAGCTTCTTGGATGCCAGAGAAGAAATTTAACCTCTATGCACTAGGCTATCGTGTTGATAAGTTAGAAGGCTTTAATCAGAGCCGCCAGAATCCTGTCAATCTTGTTCCCCCGGTCGAGCCGAACCAAATGCCTGCGGAGTATAAAAAGCATCAGTGGCTTGTTTATACAGCAGCATTTGAGCTGGCAACAGTAGGGTGGCCGATGGCGATCGCGGAGGCACAGGCTGCTGGTGTAGGAGTCTGTATGCCCAGGATTCGCCCAGACCTACATGAATATATTGGGGAAGGTGGATTCCTCTACGATTCTATCCGTCAGGTGCCGGAGATTATTTCTAAACCCGTGCCAGAGGAAATTCGAGAAGCTGGATTTTTGCAAGCTAAAAAATCAGATATTCAAACACACAAACACCTGTTGACCGACCTTTGGGATCAGGTTTCCCTCCAGAAAACCGAGCCAAAGCGTGTGTTGAATGATGCTCCAAAATAAAGCATCCTGTTGTTATAGCAAATAGTGATGACTAAGTTTGACCACCACTTTGAAACCACGACACTACAGGCGAATTTGTCAGCACGCTCGTTAGAGTCTGGCTTAATTGCCATGTTGGCTCAGCCAGTCAAATTAGTCATTGGAGTTGTTGGGACAATGGTGCTAGCCCGCTTGTTAGTACCAGCGGACTTTGGGTTGTTGGCAATGGTGCAACCCCTACTAGGAATGGTGGATAGCCTTAGCAATTTGGGTTTAGAAACCGCTACGGTTCAGCGCCAAGATCTCAATCAGGAACAGGCCAGCGCTATCTTTTGGCTATCTCTAAAAATAAATGCCGTCATTGTTGGGGGCATGATGTTGTTTGGCCCCCTCTTGTCGCGGTTTTATAGTCAGCCAGAATTGACAAACATTGTGCTGTGCCTAGTTATTGGAGCGACTAGCCTCTGTTTGTCGTTTCAACACATGTCTTTGCTGAAACGACAGATGCGGTTCGAGCTGCTGACCACCATTGAGGTGGTGGCACTGGGGTTGAGTACAGGAGTTGCGATCGCAACCGCCTGGCTAGGTTTGGGCTACTGGGCTCTCGTCCTGCAACTAGCAACTTTGCAGGTAATCAAAAGCACTGCCTACTGGATCTTTTGCGACTGGCGACCTCAGCGCCCTGGAAAGTTTTTTCAGGTTAAAGCGGATCTGAGATCTACCCTATCCTACGGCATGTATCTGACGGGCTTTCGCTTCATCAGTCGAGTCGGTACAAAAATGGATCGGGTGCTGCTGGGCTACATTGGTGGTCCCAGTGCCCTGGGATTTTACTCCATGGCCTATCAGTGGGCTTACTTCCCGTTCTGGCAAATTTACTACCCCCTATTTGACGTAGCGGTTTCGAGCTTTAGTCGCAGTTTGTCAGAGCCGGAGCGCTACCGCCTTTACTGTCGCCGGGGGCTGATGCTGATTTTTGCGGTATGTATGCCAGCCTTGGCCTTTCTATTTGTCACTGCCTATGATTTCACCCTGTTCATGCTGGGGGAGCAGTGGCTGGACATTGTACCTATGTTTCGCGTGCTCACGGTAGCTGTGTTTGTGGGGGCGATGTACCGGGTCACTAAATGGATTTACGTTTCGGCGGGAGAAACTCAGCATCAGTTCCGCTGGAGCCTGATTCACACTCCGATCATGATTATGGCGGTAGCGATTGGGGTGCAGTGGGGGGCGTTTGGAGTGGCGGTGGGCTACACCGTCGGCATGGTTTTGTTGAGCTACCCTTCGGTAGTTTATTGCGTCCGCCGATCGCCGGTCACCCTGGCTGACTTTATGGGTGCTGTTTGGCGGCCAGCGATCGCCTCTCTGCTCTCCGCCGGGCTGCTGTACCTGGCCAGTCTGGCGCTGCCGCCGAGTTTAGTTTTGCTGGTGGGTCTGCTGGTGCAAGGGCTGATCTACGGATTTGTCTACATCGGTATTTGGCTGCTGTTGCCAGGCGGCTACCGCGAAGCCAAAGGCATGATTCAGCTGTTGCTCAAGGCCAAATCCCAGCCGAGTCAGTGAGGTCTTGGAGTTGCTAAACCCAGGTTTGTAAGCAGGTTTTCAAGTCTGCCTGCGCCGTCAGTGTGTTCTCGTAGAGTTGTTGAAGTTTTTCCCATGTCACCCTACGTCTTTTCCATTGTTATTCCTACCTACAATCGGCCCGATCGCTTGGCCAGCTGTCTGCAAAGTTTGACTCAGTTAAGCTACCCCCGCGATCGCTTCGAGGTGATTGTAGTGGACGACGGCAGCAACCCCTCCATTGCGTCGGTGGCAAAGCCCTTTGAATCAGCCCTCAACATTAGCCTACTGCGCCAGGACAATGGCGGCCCGGCCCGCGCCCGCAACACCGGCGCTGCCCAGGCCCAGGGGCAGTACCTAGTGTTTACCGACGACGACTGCCAACCCTACCCCGACTGGCTAACGGCCCTCGAAACGACCTTGCGCCAGCAGCCCCAGGCGCTGGTGGGTGGCTATACCGTCAATGCGCTGCCCGAAAACCTGTTTTCAACCGCCAGCCAGCTTTTGATCGATTATCTCTACGACTATTACAACCGCCGTCACCAGCCCAGCTTTTTTGCCTCCAACAACTTTGCCATGGCCACCGAGCAGTTTCGCCTGTTAGGAGGGTTCGACACTTCCTTTCCGCTAGCGGCCGGAGAAGACCGGGAGTTTTGCGATCGCTGGCTCCAGCAGGGCTTGCCCCTGGCCTACAATTCCACAGCTCGGGTCAGACACACCCACCACCTGTCGCTGCGGCGGTTTTGGCGACAGCACTTTAACTACGGTCGGGGGGCCTACTGCTTTCACCAGGCTAGGGCCCGCCGAGCCGCCGAGCAGGTCAAGGTCGAGCCGCTGCGGTTCTACTGGCACCTGCTGACCTATCCCCTTGTTCGGCAGCCCCAAATTCAGGGCATTCTCTTGTCAGGACTGCTGCTTTTATCCCAGGTGGCCAACGTAGTTGGGTTCTTTTGGGAGCGCAACCAGCAGCGGGCGGTTTCGCCTTCGACTCCGGCGGCCTCCTGCTAACCTGCCCGCAGACCACCCACCGCTGCTGGCAATCCCTGATCTGTATCTAAGGGCCTTCTCTAAGGACCTTTTCCTACCGTGAAACTGCAATCCTTTAGCCACTCCCAGTACAAGGTCCTGTTTCTCTTTGCCATTACCGCCATTTACCTGGCCGTTGTCGCCTGGCTCGACTTTTTGCAGGGTCCCCCCTGGTGGGACGAGGCCGAGTTTTGGAAGTCGAGCCTGACCTTTAGCGACAGCTTGCTGCCCTCGCTCACTGACCTGCGGGAGTACTACAGCCTCAACACCCCCCTGCCCTTTATGATTTTTGGGGTTTTAGAGTATCTGTTTAACCAGGGCATGGCGGCGGGTCGACTGCTAAATTTAGGGCTGTCTCTGGGTATTGTGGCCACCATCGGTTGGCCCAGCAGAGACCGGGGCGGGCGGGCACTGCTGTGCCTGTTGGGTCTATTTTTGTGCCCCTACTTTCTATTTCTCAGCGGCCGTCTCTACACTGAAATGATTGCCTGCACCTGGGTGCTGCTGGGGGTGGCTGCCTACCTGCGCGATCGCCATTGGGTGAGCTGCCTGGCCTTTGTGCTGGCGATCGCCTCGCGGCAGTACATGCTGGCCTTTCCGGCGGCAATCGCCGCCTACGAACTGGTGGCGATCGCCAACCAGTATCGCCTTGGGCACCCCGTCAGCCCCAGCCGGCACCAGCGGTGGATTGCCCCTGGCCTGGCCTGTCTGTCACTTTTGGGCTGGGTGGCGCTGTTTGGCGGGTTGGCTCCGGCCGATGCGATCGCCTATAAATCGCCCGAGGTACAAAAAAGCACCCTGGCCCTCACCCCTGGAGGAGCCATTAACTTTCTCGCCTTTATAGGGATCTATGTCGTTATTCCAGAATTCCTGTTGTTTCGCCCGGCCGCTCCCGGGCAGGCTCTGCGCAACAACTACAAAACTTGGCTGCTAATCGCGGCGGTGTTGCTCGTGGTCTGCCTGATCTTCCCGCCCCTGGATACCCCCTACGGCAACACAAGCAAGGTGGCCGATCTGCTGCCGTTTTACGGCTTGGTGATGGCCATGTACTACGGTCTGGCTCTGCTGACCTGTCTGCGCTTTGCCAAGCCAGACCTACTGTTTTGGCTGGTGGCCTTCAACGCCTTGATTATGATGAAAGCGATCCCCTGGGATCGCTACGTGCTGCCCTTAGTAGTGGTCTTCTGGTATCTCAAATCAATTTGTTACCCTGAGCCTTCCGCCGCGCCAGCCCCGGCCGCTGCTGAAACTCTGGCCACCTAGTCCACGCCGTAACTGCCGATTAAGATCGCCCTCAGGAGACTTTTAGGAAAGAAGATACCAGCTCTAATCCAGCGACTATAGCCGCTGTAGGGTGGGCACTGCCTACCATTAGGGAAACTATTTCTAGAAGTTGCCTGAGCGCTCACCGTCAGCCTACCCCTGGGCAAAGCTGTTGCCAACCCAGCAGGCCGCGCCAGCGGGAGTTTTGACTGGAGACCAGCCTAACAGCTGAGCAATCTGGCGGCCTAGCGTAACCAGCTCAATGGGTTTGGGAATCACGCTAGCCACTCCCATCTGCTCAAAGCAGGCGTAGTCTCGCGCTATTGGTTGAGAGGTCGCAGCACTATGGAAATGCGGCAGGTTCTGGGATGAAACCGCAGGGCGGGCACCAGGGCTGCACCGGTTTGCCGCGTCACCGCAATCGCCAGCAAAATAGCATCTTCATTGAGGGCCTACTGTCGGGGTCTACGGTGCTGGGGTCGTAGGTGACCACTGAGGCGGTGCTAGAGGCCGTTCAGGGGCAGCAGACCCTAAGCTACGGCTGTGCTTGGGTGAAGGACTACCTGCGCACTAATGGCGGGTTGGCAGCCGGCGATCGCAGCCTCTGCAAGAACCTGGACAACCGAGACTAACGACACAAGCGTCCCCTAGCCGAGTGATTAGGGAACGCTTGCGAGGAATATGGGTTGTTGGGTCAACCGGAAGTCAATAGCTAGAGCACCAGCGAAGACTAGAGCACCCCCAGGTTCGCCAGGCCCAAAATTACCCCCGTTCCAATCAGGTGGCCAAAGCTGGCGCTGGCCAGCACTGCCGGCAGGCCAAGGTTGCCAAACAGCGCTGCTGGGCCGGGCATTGCCGGCGGTGCGCTGGGGTATTTAATCCTGAGTCTGCCAATGACAATAGCTAGAATGTTGCAAAGAATCATCACAGCGGCCACTTTCGGGCTCCAGTCGGGCGTGTGGGGAACCGCGGCTAAAATCGGTAGAAATGCCAATGTACCAGCCTCCATAAATGCAGTTAGGTCGGCAAATCACTTGCCTAGGCCTACTTTTTCATGGCACCAGGAAATTCTGTCGGCCGCTGTTGCAAGACTTTACAATTTATAGGGTAGGTCATCCTTAAGGGGGAGCTCAATCGTTAGTCGCTCAGGAGCCAGACATCGCTTCTTTTGGGCGCTTGGGTTCTGCGATGCCCCACCCCTGTTCTGCGCACTGTTAAACGCGAGGTAGAAAGAATTTCCATGGAACGAGGACTCCTGTGGCTGCCCCTGCTGGGGGTATTTATTGGCCTAGCCTGGGCCGGCTGGCACGAATATCAAAAGGTGCAGGCCTACGAAGTCTGGGCCGCCGATTTTGACCGCAGCAAGTACGACATTCGAGCCATGCTGGGTCAGCGGGGCGACGACCTCACCTGGGGGCGCCCCACCCGGCAGGGGCCTATCGACCTCACCACACTGCCACTGCAGGCGATTACCAGCCTCCAGCTGGAGGTCAACGGCCAGCCGGTGGCTGACGAGGCGCAGCCCCCTAAGGGCCAGGCCGATTTGGCCCTGGCTACCGCCAGCGGCGAAACCTACCGTATTCCCTTTACCGACAGCGATTTGGCCCAGCGCTGGGAAAAAGCGTTGCATCAATCTCTACAGGCGCTAAAATCGGCATCAGCCTAAAGGCGGCCTAGGGTTGGCGGGGGTTTTGGACCCTCATAAACCGTTTAACCCGCGTTTTGTGGCAGCTCCGATCGCCGGGCTAGCGAGCCCTCCCCACTAATGCCATGACCCGCGTTTCTTCTCTTTCCCGTGATGAACTCAAGAGCCGCCGAAAAACCCTGAGGCGGCGGCGGCGCATTTCGATCAGCCAAGCCCTGTGGCGGTTTTGGGCACTGTCCGGCCTCACTGCCGCCATTTTTTGGGGGGCCACCCGGCCGGTCTGGCTGATCCAGACCCCGGCCCAAATCAATGTCAGCGGCAACCATTTGCTCAGCGACGAGGCGGTTCAAAACCTGGTACCGATCCAGTATCCCCAAGCGCTGATGAAGGTGGAGCCAGAGATTTTGGCTCGCCAGCTGCGCGATCGCGGCCCCATTACCGCCGCTGAAGTCACCCGGCAGCTGCTGCCGCCGCGCCTGAATGTCCATGTGCAGGAGCGGGTCCCTGTGGCGGTGGTGCTGCCCGTGGGTACCGGCGGCAGTAACGGAACCACCGACACCCAGTACCTCCAGTCCGGGTTTCTCGACGCCCACGGCGCCTGGATGCCCCTGGCCAGCTTTGGCATCGGCAGCGCTTCGCCGCAGCTGCCCTCCCTTCAGCTGCGCGGCATTCAGCCCCAGTACCAGCGCTACTGGCCTCAAATTTACGAAACGATCAGCAGCAGCCCGGTGGCGATTACCGCGATCGACTGGCACGATCCCAACAACCTGGTGCTAGAGACAGCCCTGGGCACGGTCTATCTAGGCCCCTACAGCCCAGAACTAGAGCAGCAGCTAGCCACCCTCGATCGCATGCGCAACCTGCCCAACCAGCTAACCGATAGCGAAGTTGCCCGCATTGACCTCAGCAACCCCGATGCCCCCTCGGTGGCGGTGGTAGAGGCATCTGAGGCCGAGGCCGAGGCCTCCTCGTCTCGACCCTAGCGAGCGGGCGATCGTTCCAGCCGGTGAAGCCGAAACCATCGTGCCGCGCTGCTAAAAATTTTTTGGCTCAAACTTGACTCACTATATTTCTGCTGAGGCGTTTATTTTTTGGGTTTCAGTGGTTAAATCAGGTAGTTTAAGACTTGCCAAGTCGATTTGGTTTTTTCCAGCGAAGTACTCTATAGTTGTCTAGAATCAGCCGGGGCTTAGATCTTTAAAGGCTTAGGTGTTATCTTCGGTTATCTAGATACGGGTAATTCATATATTGTCTACGGCCTCAAACTCTATGCTCCCCGACGACCCCCACGGCAATGGTGCTGGCCACAGCGGCGCTGACTACGAGGCTTACTCGTCTCACCAGGCTGAGTCTGTTTCCTCTGATCTGCGCTCGTCGGCTGATGCTGTGACCGCTTTCGCTAGCCCGTCTAACCCGTTTAGCCACGGCGAGCTTAACTCCAGTCAACCCCACAATGCCAGAGCTATGCCCGGAGAAACGTACACCAACAACACGGCTTTGCCCAGTAGCGTCGCCCGCATTAAGGTAATTGGGGTCGGCGGCGGCGGCTGTAACGCCGTCAACCGCATGATTAGCAGCGGCCTGGCGGGGATCGAGTTCTGGTCGGTCAATACCGATGCCCAGGCCCTCGATAACACCACCATGACCAACAGCCTGCACATTGGTCAAAAGCTGACCCGTGGGCTGGGAGCGGGGGGCAACCCCGCCATCGGTCAAAAGGCCGCCGAAGAATCGCGCGAAGAAATTGCCGCTGCCCTAGAAGAGTCTGACTTGGTGTTTATCACCGCCGGTATGGGCGGCGGTACCGGCACCGGGGCGGCTCCGATTGTGGCCGAAGTGGCCAAAGAAGCGGGCGCCCTAACGGTCGGTGTTGTCACCCGTCCCTTTACCTTTGAGGGCCGCCGCCGCATGAACCAGGCCGACGAGGGCATTGCGGCCCTGCAGGGTCGGGTCGATACGCTGATTATTATTCCCAACGACAAGCTGCTGTCGGTTATCTCTGAGCAAACCCCGGTGCAGGAAGCCTTTCGCACCGCCGACGACATTCTGCGCCAGGGGGTGCAGGGCATCTCAGACATCATTACCATCCCCGGCTTGGTCAACGTCGATTTTGCCGACGTGCGAGCCATCATGGCCGACGCCGGCACGGCGCTGATGGGTATTGGTATGGGGTCGGGCAAGTCACGGGCGCGGGAAGCCGCGATCGCGGCCATCTCCTCTCCCCTGCTAGAGTCCTCCATTGACGGAGCCTCTGGGGCAGTGTTTAACGTCACCGGCGGGTCAGACCTCACCCTCCACGAAGTCAACGCCGCGGCCGAGATCATCTACGAAGGGGTCGACCCCAATGCCAACATCATCTTTGGCGCCGTGATCGACGAGCGCATGCAGGGCGAGGTGTGCATCACCGTGATTGCCACCGGCTTTAACCACCGCGCTGGAGCCCAGCCCGAGCTAGAGGTGGCCCGCGTGACTCCCTTTAAGCGCACCCTGGCGACACCACCCATTGCGCCACCTCCTAGCAGCGGTGGTGGCGGTGGCCTCGGGGCCGGGCTAGATATCCCTGAGTTCTTGCAGCGGCGGCGGCCCAATAACAACCGCTAGCCATGACCCTGCCGCCTCCCTGGCCTGCGGCCCTGACCATCGCTGGCTCTGACAGCGGTGGCGGGGCCGGTATTCAGGCCGATTTACGCACCTTTGCCTTTCACCGCGTCCACGGTACCAGCGCCCTCACCTGTGTCACCGCCCAAAACACCCTGGGGGTGATGCGGGTCGATGCGCTACCCCCAGTCGCCGTAGTGGCTCAGCTCGAAGCGGTAACCAGCGATATTGCGGTGCAGGGAGTTAAAACCGGCATGCTGCTCAACCAGGGCATTATTGAGGCGGTGGCCGAGGCCTTGGGGTCGCTGCCCCATGCTATCCCGGTGGTGGTGGATCCGGTCATGGTGTCGCGTACCGGGGCGCAGCTGATTGACGATGGCGCGATCGCGACCCTCACGGCCGCCCTCATTCCTCAGGCCCGTATTCTCACCCCCAACCGTTACGAGGCCCAGCTGCTCAGCGGCCTAGAAATTTCTACCCTGGCCGACATGGAAGCCGCCGCCCGCCAGATTCACCGGCTCGGTCCTCAAGCAGTGCTGGTAAAGGGGGGCGGCATGGGCGATGATCTGCGCGGCACCGACGTATGGTTTGACGGCCGTGAAGTGGTCGTGCTGACCACCGAGATTGTCGAGACCATTCACACCCACGGCACCGGCTGCACGCTATCGGCGGCGATCGCCGCCAACCTGGCCCTGGGCAAAGACTTGCTAACCGCCGTCAAAGACGCCAAAGACTACGTCACCAGCGCCCTCAAGCATTCTTTGGCGATCGGCCAAGGCCAAGGCCCCGTCGGCCACTTTTTTGCGCTTCTAGATGCGTAAGCGGGAGTGGGTCTAGACCCACTCCCGCTTACGAGTTGTTTATTCGCCAGGGCCTACTGGTTTCTGGTTTGGGGCCAGACCGATTCCCAGTCGGCACAGTGGCGCTCTTCCTCAGGGCCAAAGGGATGCATGGCGCACACCAGAGTATTGCCGCCATAGGCCTGACCACAGAAGTTGCGGCAGCCCACGCAGGCAGGGTAGTTTTGCAGCAGCGGCTCAACGGTGTTGTTGATGGGGCTAGAGACTTCCTCAAACCACTGGTCAAAGTTAGATAGACCAGTGACCAGCGGCCCCAGGATTTCTTCGAGCTCGTCAGCGACTTCGTCAACCTGGGTGTTAATCGTCACTCGAAAGGGCTGCACCACATGGGTCAGCTCATCCACAATGCGATCGATTTCAGGGTCAATCGCTTCCTGCACCTGCTCAGCCCACTGGTCCGTTGTCTGCAAAAGGGCATCCGAGGCACTAGCTAACTGCTCAGTCAGATTGTCTAACCAGCGCTCTGTATCCTCAGAAAACTGCTGGGTAAAATCTTGCACGGCATTACCAAAAGCGTTAAAAAACTGCTTAGACCAGTCGTCCATAGGGCTAATTACTCGACTTTTGCTTAAGGTTCTCTAGTTCTTGGCGGAGGGCGGCCACCTGCTCACGCAAAATAGCCGTTTGGGCATCGGTAGGACTCGACAGGGGAGTATCGTCGTCCAAAATTTCGATGGGACGGGGCTGGGGCAGGTTTTCGGAGGGGGTAACCGCCGCATCTTGGGCTCGGTTGACCATCTCATTGACCAGCCGCTGGGCCTCTTCGGCGGTCATTTCGCCTCGGGCCACCAGTTCGTTGACAACGCCCTGGGTTTGCTCTCGCAGGTCTTTTAAGGTGTCGCCCGCCTTTTCACCGGCGTAGGAAGCTACCCCAACCCCCAGGTAAAATGCTTTCTTAACCAAATCTCCGAAACCAGCCATAGTCGGCAGCCTCCCCGTTTCTCTGTGACATCACTAGCACATCCGTTACCAGCATAGAGAAGATACTGGCCCATTGATCAGGGGCAATGTTGCGCCGCCTGATACGGAAAACCCATCCCCTAGCCCTAGGCTAAGCAAAAGCAGCAAAATTGAGGATGGTCAGAAATCTTACGTTACCCTAGCAATCTGAACGATGGAGCGAAAACCGTTCAAGTGCCAATTAAAAGACCCGGAGTCCACGCCTGTCACAAGCATCCCGTAATGCTGCTACCTTCCGGTCCTGACATGATTTGGGCGTTGCGACCGCATGGGTCCGAGTCCCCTCTACTATAACACTCCCCTCCATGACCAGCCAACGGCTTCAGCAACAAATTGCCTTTGTAGTCGAGATCGACCGCCTCAAGCAGGTTTTGCGCCAGACCCAGCTGATGGATGCCTCCCGCCGAGAGAACAGCGCTGAGCACTCCTGGCACCTGGCCCTGATGGTGCTGGTCTTGGCTGAGTACGCCCCCGCTGAGGTAGACCTCCAGCGTGCCATTCATCAGGTGCTCATCCACGACCTGGTCGAAATCGACGCGGGCGATACCTTTTGCTACGACACCGCTGGCCACCACGACAAAGCCGAGCGAGAGCAGCAGGCCGCCGATCGCATTTTTGGTCTGCTGCCCCAGTCCATTGCCGATGACCTGCGCCAGCTGTGGGATGAGTTTGAGGCCCAGGCTACCCCCACTGCTCGCTTTGCCGCCTCCCTAGACCGCATTCAGCCTCTGCTGCACAACTGGCAAACCGGCGGGGGCACCTGGAAACAGCACGGCATCGACCGCGCCCAGGTGATGCAGCGCATGGCCCCGGTTGAAACAGGGGCCCCCGAGCTATGGCCCTTTGTGCTGGAGGTCATTGAAACCTCTGTGGGCGCCGGGTATTTGCAGCCCTAGGAAAAGCAGCACAGGGTTAGGAAACGATCGCCCAACCCCTAGCCCTCCCCCTGGGTGCGCAGCTCTTGGGCACCCAGGTAGAGCTGCACCCACTGGGCCTGAATTTGCCTGCTCTTCAGCCCCAATCGGCTGCCCAGGGCGTCGATGGGCTGCTCTTCTTTGTAGGCGGTTAGAATGGCTTGCTCTTCGGCGGAAAGGCCCTGCCAGTAATGATCCCACTGGGTAGGGGTGAGGCCAAAGTTGTGCTCTTGCAGCGAGGTTTTGAGCCAGCCCAGCACCATGGCGGGCTGCTCGCGCAGGGCAAAGATGCGCACGGCGTGGTAGCTAATTTTTTCGCGCAGGCGGTAGACTTGCTGCACCGGTAGGTCGAGGGCCTGGGCAATCTGCTCTTGGCTGAGGCCGTTGAGGTGCAGCTCTAGCCAGCGGGCGGCGGTGTCGTCGAGGTTGCGGCTGAGGTAGCTCACAAACGAGGTTTTGACCTGGTGGCGCATGCTCTGCTGCTCCAGCTCGTTTTGTTCCTCCTGGTAACTGTTCCAGGCTTCGACGTCGAGCAGACTGAGCGAGTCCTCGCTGTCGCCTACGGCAATTTCGTCAGAGACTAGGCGAATGAGTTCGCCGGTGGGCACCTGGGTCATGCCGCCCTTTTGACTGCGGCGCAGGTAGTTGACAAAGCGATAGATAATCAGCGGCTGGTTGCGAATGGGGCGCAGGCAATATTCTTCAATGCTGGCCAGCATCAGCAGGTTGCGCAGGCGCGAGTTTTGGGTGCAGGTGGCAATCCACTTGAGCTGCTGGGCCAGATGGCGATCGCTGCGCATCATCTCCTGAATCACTTCTTGAATCACATCCACCACCGATCGACGGCGATCGCGGCTCAGCGAGATCCAGGTTTTAATCTTGTTGCGAATCAGAAACAGGCTGCTCAAACGCTTAATCAAGCGCTCATAACCCTGATCGGGACTGACATTCCAGTAGCGCTGCTGCAAGATACGGTAACGGTACTCAATCGCCTGCTGGGCGATCGCCAGCTCAGCCTCCTCCAGGGTGGCAAACCGCTCGGGCGACTCCCCCAGCAGCCAGCTCACAATGCTCTGACAGACAGACTGAGGCTGCTCGGGAAAATCGTCTCGAAGGCGAGATAACCAGTCCTCAGCTATGGTGTCTGCCCCGGCCATGCAATCAATCCTTTTCGCGTGTTCTGGGTTAGCTGTTAGGCTTTATCTTAGTATCTGTTCCCTGCAGACATACCATTTGGGGGATGTTTTTTTAACCTGACCTTTCTATAAAGGCTACGCTCAGGTTATAGGCTTTACACAAAATTCACATTTTTTGTTTTTTCAGAAAGGTTCCGTAAAGGGTATTCCTCACCGCCCGCCCGTCCTTCCTGGGGCTGATAGGGTGCACATGGTCTCATGTGTACTTTTACCCGGTTGTCCTGTGATAATAGTCACACTACGGGCCTCGCGACTCCAGTACGATTTGGGTTGAGTCAGGTTTTACTTAAGTAATGGGCTGGAAATAGCCTAAAGTTGCTTAGCCCGCCAAGGTATACAGGATCACACTGCCATGAAACCTGCAAAAAATAGCTCAGCACACGTGTTTCGTAAACAGGGCCTATCATGTTATCCCTCCGTCCAGACAGTTCCGGAAGCCCTACTCCAGACCTTTCCGTAACCGTTATTCATCCTTCGGCCAAATGCCTGATTAAACGCTCTATAGACATTCTGGGTGCTCTAGTTGGTTTGACTATCCTTACCCTGGTGGTGCTGCCAGTGGCGTTAGCCATTAAGCTAGATAGCCCTGGCCCTATTTTTTATGCCCAAACCCGCTACGGCCTCAAGGGTCGGCCCTTCACCATCTGGAAGTTTCGTTCCATGGTGAAAAATGCCGATCTTCTCAAACAAACCGTTTCTAACCAGGCCCAGGGGCTAATTTTTAAAAACGAAAACGATCCCCGTGTTACTCGGGTTGGGCGGTGGCTGCGAAAGACTAGCCTAGACGAGTTTCCCCAGTTTTGGAACGTGCTCAAGGGCGACATGAGCCTGGTGGGCACCCGCCCCCCTACCGAAGACGAAGTCTCGCGCTACAGCCTTCACCACTGGCGACGGCTTGACGTAAAGCCGGGTATTACGGGACAGTGGCAGATCAGCGGGCGATCGGCCATCAAAGACTTTGAAGAGATTGTGCACCTTGATTTGCACTACCAGAATATCTGGTCGCCCCTGTACGACCTGCACGTCATTTTGAAGACCATCACAACGATTCTCTTTAATCGCAAGGGCGCTTACTAGGGCCGCCAACCTCAGCCGGCACCCTCGGCATCCGCCGCAATCACCAGGTTGTCACGATGAACCACCGTATCGGCTCCGTCGTAGCCCAAGATCTCCGCGATGTTCTCCGAGCGCTGCCCTAAAATGCGCTGTAGTTCCAGGGCGTTGTAGTTGACAATGCCTCGGCCAATGTCGTCGCCGTTGGCGTTGCAGATGACAACCGCGTCTTGGGCTTCAAAGTCGCCCTCAAGGTGGGTAATGCCTGCGGCCAGCAGCGACTTACCTCCCTTTAAAATTGCCTTGGTGGCTCCCGGGTCGAGGTAGAGGCGTCCGGTGGGCGCCAGGCCAGCGGCAATCCAGCGTTTGCGAGCGCGGCTGGGCTGGGGTAGGGGGGCAAATTGGGTGCCAACCGCTTCTCCGGCTAAGGCTTTGACCACGTTCTGGGGCTGGCGACCATCGGTAATCACGGTGCGCACCCCGGCGGTGGTGGCAATCTGGGCGGCCTCGAGTTTAGTCAGCATCCCGCCGGTGCCCCAGGCTGATCCCTGGCCCCCGGCCCCGGCCTTGAGGGCCTGGATATCCGCCAGCCGATCGATGGAAATGATGGGCTTGGCGCCGGGGTTAGAGCGGGGATCGGCAGAGTAGAGACGATCGACATCGGTGAGCAAAAACAGCCACTCGGCTCCGATCAGGCTGGCGACCAGGGCCGAGAGGGTATCGTTGTCGCCAAACTTGAGCTCTTCTACGGCCACCGTGTCGTTTTCGTTGACGATGGGGATCACCCCCAGCTGCAGCAGCTGGCGAAAGGTGCGGTAGCTGTTGACGTAGCGCGAGCGCTGGGCCAGGTCGCTGCGGGTGAGCAGCACCTGGGCAATGGGCTGGTTAAGGGCTGAAAACAGATCGTCGTAGATGCGCATGAGACGGCCCTGCCCCACGGCTGCTACCGCCTGCTTCATGGCCAGGGTTTTGGGGCGCTCGTTTAGGCGCAGCCGGCGACAGCCAATACCCACGGCTCCCGATGACACCAGCACCACCTGGTGCCCCTGCTGGCGCAGGGTACAGAGGGTTTCGACCAGGGCTGCCAGGGTAGAGAGGGCAAACTGACCCGTGCTACCGCCGGTGAGGCTAGAGGTGCCAATTTTTACGACCAGGGTTTGAATTGGGCTCACGGTCAATCATTCAACAGGGGTAGCCATGGCAGTATAGCAATCGCCCCGGCCCCAATCGCGGTTTCCAAAGGAGCCCCAGTGAAATTAGCCCCCAATAAACTTTGGGTGCCAACCCCAAGGCCGACACCCAAAAATGGCTTATTAAGTTAAGAGCCTTTATAAACCGGCCCCTCTTTATGTAACTAATATCGCATCAGTTTTTGGCTGTCGAATTAACTCTAATATTTTCTTTATATTTCCCCAAGCGAAGTTTCTCGCTGGGATATTGCGAATTGTAAACGCGTTTGCCTGGGTAGGGTCAGGGCAACGGTGTCTACAGAGTCACCCCTAAGTACTGAGAAATAATCACTTCCAGGGAGCGCAACGGGGAGGTGCGGGCGATTTGATCGAGCCCCGGCATGGGGTTGACCAAAATAGTAAACAGCCCCACCCGATTGCCGGCTAAAACATCGGTAAACAGGCGATCGCCCACCATGGCCACCTGGTTCACCGGCAGGTTCATAGCCGCTAGGGCCAGCTTTAGCTTGCGCCCTGAGGGTTTGCCAGCGCTGGTCAGGTAGGGCACCTCCAACAGGTCTGCAATGCGGCTAATCCGCTGGGCGTTGATATTGTTGCTCACCAGCCACACCGAGGCTTCGGCCTTAATCTGGTTCATCCACCGGCCCAGGTCAGGGTTGGTCTCAGCCTGGCGTAGGGGTACCAGGGTATCGTCCACATCCAAAATCAGCCCCTTGAGGCCATGCTGGGCCAGCAGATCCGGAGAAATACTCAGCACATCTCCATTCAGAACCAAATCGGGTTGTAGCAGGCGAGAAAAGGACATAACAAAACCATAAGCCCCAACGGTCAGCATAGTCTAGATTGACGACCCGCGGTTGCCGCCCTAGGGAGGAAACCCCCGCGATCGCAGCTCAGCGCCAGACGGCGCTCCCCTTAGTTATCCCAACCGCTGCCCTGGTTTAGCTGCTTCTGATGGCGTTGCTGTGCTCATTGCCACGGGCGAGTGAGCGCCACAGCCTAGCAGCAGCTAATTTGTCGGTGGCTGGTTGTCGATGGCGGCTCGAATGGCATCGCGGGCGGCTTCGTGCTCTGCCAGGGTGCGGCTAAAGACGTGGGTGCCGTCGTAGCGAGCTACGAAAAACAGGTAGTCGGTGGGCTCTGGGTCCAGGGCGGCTTCTAGACTGGCCAAACCAGCACTGGCGATCGGCGTTGGCGTCAGACCAGGGTTGATGTAGGTGTTATAGGGCGATGGAATGGCTACCTGTGCCCAGGTGAGGGGTTGTTCTTTGGTTTGGTTAATACCCAGCCCGTACTCCACCGTGGGGTCAGCTCCGAGGGGCATGTTTTGCTCTAGGCGGTTGGTAAACACTCCAGCAATCACCCCCCGCTCGTCGGGCACCACCGATTCTTTCTCAACAATGCTGGCCAGGGTGGCCCACTCTAGCAGTGAGAAGTTGGTGGTGGCCTGCTGGTAGACGGGCAGCGCCACCGTTTCAAAGCGGCGCAGCATGATGTCTACGGCGGCCTCGGCGCTAACGCCTTCGACCGGCAGCTGGTAGGTATCTGGAAACAAAAACCCCTCCAGGTGGGGAATGGTGTCGGGCAGCCAGGGGTAGCGATCGCGAGGAATCTGCTCGGTCGCCGCCAAAAAAGCCGCGGCGGAGAAAAGCCCGGTCTGCTCAAAGTAGGTGGCCATCTGGCGACGGTTCCAGCCTTCAGGAATGGTGAATGAGGTCTGCACCACCTGGCCACTGCGAATCGTTTCAGCAATGGCGGTCATTGGGTCATTGGGGCTAAGGGCGTAGGTACCCGCCTGAAATCCATCTTCAGGGTTTTGCCAGGCCTGCCAGCGTGACCACAGCTTCCAAGCCGTTGCCGAGCGAATTAAGCCCGCCGCCTCCAAGTCTTGGCCAATCTGCTGGCCTGGGGTACCGGGCGGAATTTGAAGCTGCACCACCTGGGGGGCAGCTTCTGCAGTGCTGGCGCTGACGGGCTGGTTGGCCCAGCTCCACCAGGACCAGCCCTGCCAGGCTGCCACCCCTGTAGCAAGGGGTACCAGCAGCCCTAAAAAACTCCACCGAACCCAGCGTGAACCCTTAGTCATAGCTGCAATCTTGAAAACGCCGTTGGTGACGCCCCTACTCTAATAGATCAAACAGTTTTTCCTCCAGGCCACCGCGAATCGTCTGAAATTCTTCGGGGGTGACTACCTCTAGAGTCCCACTGCTGTTGCGATTGGCAAAAATCAGCAGCGGATCTAGGGGAGTGCAGAGGGTATATTCTTCGTCTTCGTAGAAGCAGGTGGCCAAAATTTGGAACTCTTCGGTTACGGGGTTGCCGTCGTCGTCGAGGTCGTCAAGCTCTAGGGTGAGGCAGTTGTCTTCCTCCGCTTCAGGCAGCTCCCCGGCGGCGGTGAGGGTGATCGCGGTGCGCTGTAGGGTCAAATTCTGCTCAGCCAGAACGGCTTTGGCGGTCAAAAAGATCTGGTCGATATCCTCGTCTTCGACGTCCATTAAAATGTCGTCGTCGTTGTCATCCTGCTGCCAAACAAAAATTTCAATGGGGGCATCGATGGGCAGCAGCAGCAGGTATTCGCGACCGTTGAGCTGAAAGCTTTGCTCTACTTGGCAGGGCAAAAACCGCCCGGCCTCATCGGTAAGAACTACGGCCGACTCGTCGATGGGTTGGGTATTATCCGCCATGAAGCCACTCTTCTCTGAATAACCGGGTGCGGACAGGTCGGGTCGCAGCCCAGCATGAACACTGAACGGTTTTATCAGAATATCCCATCCTGCTACGTCTATAGCCATCGCTAGAACGGTTAGGACATGACCGCTACCCTTGAAGCGATGGCTATACGCCCTTGCGCTGCCCCAGTTTTAACCGTAGCAAGCGCCAGGGTCCTAAGCGCAATGGCCATCGCTATTGGCCATCGCTATATTTACGGGGTGCGACGGTCGTCTAGCCAGCGCTGCAAAATAATCGCGGCGGCTTTGCGGTCAATCAGGGCTTTTTCGTGGGCAACAGAATGGCCTGCGGCCCGCATCATCTGCTCGGCCTCTACCGAACTCAGCCGCTCATCTACATAGACCACGGGCAACTGGAGGGCCTGCCCTAGCCCCTCGGCCACCTTGCGCACCTGGCGGGCCTGAAAGCCCTCGGCCCCATCCATTTTCAGGGGGAGACCCACCACCAAGACCTGGGCCCGACGAGCCTGGACAAGGTGCTGCAGGTCGGCTACCAGCTCATTGAACGACCGTCTATGTACGGTTGTGAGCCCCGTGGCAATCAGGCCGGTACCGTCGCAGCCCGCTACGCCGATCCGCCTGCGACCGATGTCTAGCCCCAGGGCTGAAACGGATGTCATAGTGCTGTGGCCATAGAACCGAACTGCCTAGCGATCGCCCTCGGCGTTGGGGGCATCGGGGCTGCTCTCAGGCCCTTGAGACCCCAGCACCGCCTGCCAGCGATCGGCCGACCAGGTCATACGGCCGGGCACGGGCTTGCCCGCTGGCTGTAGCCCCGTAAACACATCAGAAAGCTGTAGCCCTTCTAGGGACAGGTGGCGGGCCTCGCGCACCTTATGCCACACCGATCGCGACAACAGCAGCGCGTGGGACTCAGGGGTGGCCTGAATCTGGGTGAAGCATGCTTCGCGCTCGGGCTGGTAGTCGAGGGAGGTCAGCCGCAGGGACTGAGCCGGAAAGGGCTGTAAAATTTTGGCCATCTGCGTCATCAGCTCGGGATAGAGCCAGGTGTAGGCCGGATGTACCGTCAGCCCGGCCCCGTGGGGCTGTTTGCCGTCGCGGGAAATGGCCAGCTTAAACTGGCCGATGGCGGCCTTGCGCTGCTGCTCAAAGACGTAGGCGCTGACGGTCTCGACCTGGCGAACCAGGCGATCGGTGGTGGCACTGGCGCTGCCCAGCAGCCCGGTTTTAAAGTCCTGAATTTGGTGGTCAAACACCTGCCGCACCAGGGGCGGCATCGAAGCCGTGTCGAGCTGGTAGAGCAGCTGGGCGTCGGCGTTGCTGATGGGCAGCAGGTTGGGCAGGTCGGGCTCCCGCTGGGCCAGGGTAGCAAGCTGCTCAGCGGGCAGCGCCCAGTAGGTGATCTGGGCCAGCGGCTGAAACCCGTTAAAGCGGTAGAGGCCCAGAGCCGATTTGTAGCCAATATCGACCTCTATCATCCAGGTTCTGGCCTCCCACACCGCCTCAAAGCAGTGGCGCAACAGCCGCGAACCCACATCCATGTAGCCCGAGTTGCCCGGGGCCGCAGTGTCTGCCAGGGCACGGCGGTTGACAACCACCTGATCAACCCGCCAGGTACTGCGGGTTTGGTTAAAGGGAGAAACTTGAATCAGCCCGACCAGGCACTTCTGGCGCTCGGCGACAAAGGTGGCCTGGCTCTGCTGCTGCATGGAGCGGGGCAGCCAGCTCAACACTTTCAGGGGGCCGTACCACCGACGCTGGTGGTCGAGCCATGACACAATGGCCTCAGCGGCGTCGTCATCGCCACCGGCTTCTAGTTCCTCCGGCTGCCACTGCTTGAGGTCGTCTAAATCGCGGTACTGCAGCGGCCTCACCGTCAGAGTTGGGCCGGGGGTCGTTATCGGTGCCATAGGATCTCAAAGATCTGACCTGTATGCCGTCATCCTAGCGGATTTTCCTGATTTCTACACCGATCGCAGCTTGGGGGATGCCCGTCTCTCCCCAAGGGTAAAAGGCAAAACTTTTTTCTCTGACTGGGGTTCCCCAGTGAAGAGGGCAACCTAAAACTTACCGTTTACAAAACTTATGATCTAAGCGACGATTGCAACTATAGTTGTCAAACAGCGGCTGTCAAAATAGCCTACTGGCAGCAGACTAATCTGGGCTGAGCTGCATTAGCCCGACAAGCAGTATCTAGGACTTACCATGAGAAATCTTTTAGCCATTGAGCGGTTTTGCCTATACGGTCACATCGTCGCTATGGCCTTTGGTCTGGCGGGATTGCTGTGGGTGGTTCCCCACCCTGGCATCCTAGAGTACCTGCCTGCCGGGCAAACGATGTTTCAGTGGAGCATGGCCGGTGGCGGCGTTGGCTATATTTTGCTAGGCACCATCGCGGTGGCGCTGTATGCCTATCGCACGCTAGGGCTGGGCAGCCTGGTCACCTTTGCGATCGCAGCCGTGGGCATCTCTATCTCTAGCGAGCTGCTGGGCACCAGCACCGGCTTTCCCTTTGGCCACTACACCTATCTCAATGGCCTGGGCTACAAAGTGGCTGGGCTAGTGCCGTTTACCATTCCGCTGTCGTGGTTTTATCTGGGTCTGGCGGCCTTTTTGCTGGCCCGGGGCGGGTTGGCGGCGGGGGGTGGCCCAAAGCGCTACGGCTGGATGCGATCGCTGGCGGCGGTGCTGCTCGGCTCTGTGCTGCTCACCTCCTGGGATTTTGTGCTCGACCCGGCCATGAGTCAAACGGCGCTGCCCTTCTGGTACTGGCATCAGCCCGGTGCTTTCTTCGGCATGCCCTACCAAAACTTTGCCGGCTGGTTGGGCACTGGGGTTGTGTTTATGGGCACGGCCCTGGGCCTGTGGAAGGCCTTCAAGTTTGCCCCTGAGCTGGACCAGTCCCAGCTGACCCTGCCTCTGGTGGTGTACCTGGCCAACTTTGGCTTTGCCCTGGTCATGAGCCTGGCCGCTGGTTTTTATGTACCGATTGCCCTGGGGATTCTCACCGGGGCGCTGCCCGCCGTGCTGTGCTGGCGCGCCACTGCCCAGGAGGCTTTTGCTGACGGGGCCGAGGCTGACCATGTCCTTGAGACGCCGGTAGCCTCTGCCAAGGTAGCCCTAAAGTAGGCCTACCCGTCAACCCCTGACCTGACCCCCTAATTACGTTTCACACGTTTATGTGATTGATGGCCATTGGATGCAGTGCTGTTAGCAACAGCCGATCCGTGGCCTCTTTGTTCAGACTGTTTGAGGTATTCTCTTGCCCGCTGATGTGGCTGCCCCCTTTCCCTGGCTGAGTGCTGTCGCGGTGCTGCTTTTGGTGGCGCAGTTGCCGATGGTAGCTGTGCTGCTGTCGCGGTTGCTGCAGGGCCCCTTTCGCCGCCCGCCCCTAGCCCCGGAACCCCCCACTCTGGATCAGCTGGGCACGGTGTCGGTGGTTGTGCCCACCCTCAACGAAGCCGCCCGCCTGCGCCCCTGCCTAGAGGGGCTCACTCGCCAGGGCTACGAGCTGCGCGAGGTGCTGGTAGTTGACAGCCGCTCGACCGATGGCACCCAGGCTGTCGTGAAGCAGTACCAGGCCCACGACCCGCGGCTGCGTTTGTTAGAAGATGACCCCCTACCCCAGGGTTGGGTGGGTCGTCCCTGGGCTTTAGACTACGGCTTTCGCCACACTGCCGCCGCCAGCACCTGGGTGCTGGGGATCGATGCCGACACTCAGCCCCAGCCCGGTCTGGTGGCGGCCCTGGCCAAAGCCATGGCAGCGGAGGACTACGATCTGGTCTCCCTGGCGCCCCGGTTCATTCTCAAGCAGCCCGGCGAATTTTGGCTTCAGCCTGCCCTGCTGATGACCCTGGTGTATCGGTTTGGCCCGGCGGGCAGCGCCAGCGGTTCGCCCCAGCGGGTGATGGCCAATGGCCAGTGCTTTATGGTGCGGCGATCGCTGCTAGAGCAGCTTAACGGCTATCAATCCGCCTCCACCTCCTTTTGCGACGACGTTACCCTGGCCCGCCATGCCGCTGCCCAGGGGGCCAAGGTGGGCTTTTGGGATGGTAGCCGTCTGCTGAAGGTGCGCATGTATGAAGGCGTGACCGAAACCTGGCGGGAATGGGGACGCTCTTTAGATCTAAAAGATGCCGCATCTCCCTCCCAGGTGTGGTGGGACTGGGCTTTTTTGGCCTTGGTGCAGGGGTTGCCCTGGCTGCTGGTACCGGGACTGTGGCTTGGGCAGCAGGGCTGGCCGGGGAACTGGTCGCTGCCGCTGCTGCTGCTCTGGGCGGTGAATTTGGGACTGCTGGTCATGCGCCTGGGTATGCAGGCGGCGGTGGCCTCGGCCTACGATCTGAAGGGGGCACCTGGGGCCTGGGCCTTTTGGCTGTCGCCCCTGGCTGACCTGGCTGCGGTGGCGCGCATTGGCCTCTCCTCCCTGCGGCGACCTACCCAGTGGCGGGGGCGCGAGTATCCAGCTGCGGAGTGAGCGTTGGAGAGGGCAAGCTACAGGGGAATGGCTCTTTCGCTCTAGTAGTCTGCCAAGCCAAAAGGTCACAGGTTAGTGGGGTTCAGGGTTTAAAGTGTACGGTCTAAGGCCTGCCGTGAACCTGAAACCTTGAACCCTTACACCTGAAAGCTT
Organism: Nodosilinea sp.; assembly: GCA_035644955.1. Lineage (GTDB taxonomy): Bacteria > Cyanobacteriota > Cyanobacteriia > Phormidesmidales > Phormidesmidaceae > Nodosilinea. The sequence continues at coordinate 33,278 of DASQNN010000488.1, forward strand.
GCAGCAAAACCCTCTAGACATCCCAGGTGGTGAAGGGGTGGCGGGCGAGGTTGGAATTTTGGTAGCGGAGGTCATTGGTGACTTCGGTGCCCAGCCAATCGGGCCGCTCTATCACCTGATCTGGATCGGTGAGCTCAACCTCAGCCACAATCAACCCCTGGTTGTCACCCCAGAATTCGTCTATTTCCCACACTACCGGTCCCAGGGGCAGGCGGTGGCGGGTCTTTTCAATCAGGGGCGGCTGGCAGAGGGTCTCTAGAATGGTTTGGGCGTCTTCCAGGGGAATGGGGTACTCAAACTCGGGGCGCGCCAGGCCAACGGCGGGGCCTTTGAGGGTAATGTAGGCGCGATCGCCCGCCTGGCGCACCCTTACCGTGCGCGCATCCTGGGTGGGAATGTAGCCCTGGCGAATCAGCGTACCCTCGGCGGCGCGGCGCCAGCCGTCGCCCACGACCAAAAACTTGCGCTCAATCTCTTGACCCATAGATTGCCTTTGAGTGCCCTTAGGAAATACGTCGCAGCACGTAGCTGGTCAAATCTTGCAGCGCCTGGCGGGCGGCGGAGGGCGGCAGGTGCTCTAAGCAGGTTGCCGCCTGGCGGGCGTGGTAAGCCGCCAGCTCACGTGAT
>DASQNN010000489.1:0-11429 GCA_035644955.1 Nodosilinea sp.
GACCCCTCGTCTCAAATGAAGGTGGTGGGCTGGGGCAACCTGGCCCAAGACATTCAGGCTCAGTACCAGGCCGGTCAGCGGGTGCTGCTGGAGGGTCGCCTGGCCATGAACGTGGTCGATCGCCCCGAAGGCTACAAAGAAAAACAGGTGGAAATGACCGTGCAGCGCATCTACAGCGTGGGCGACCTGGGCACCATGCCCATGGCTCCCCCAGCGGCGGTGGCCACCCCTGCGGCTACCCCCAGCCCCGCCGCCTCGCGCCCGCCGGTGCCCTCGCCCAGCGCCCCCGCCCAGCCTGCTCAGCCCGCCCCCAGCTACGACGACATTCCGTTTTAATTGGGGTAAAAGGAAAAACGGACGTTGCTGAATTGAGGCATGAATTTGGGCAAGGGCATAGGCGAAGCCAAGCCAGCGGCTTTACGGCCGTTTGCCCCTACGAGAGACGTTGCAGGTTTAATTCATACCTGTATCAGCAACGCCAAAAAACGTAAAGATAGCTAACAAGCCTACAGCCTAAGATCCTCGCTCTATAAGGAGCTTAGGCTTTCAATAGTCATCTGCAGAATGTAAAGCTGTAGATGACTTTTTATTTGAAAAGTACTTTTTGTAAGGTTGGCTCCTCGCACTGGCACAAAGCCTTTAGCCCAAGACATTCAGAGGCCTATGGAAATTGTGATGATTCAGATGATTCAACTGGGCGTAGGTCGGAATCCACGGCCACCCGCTCAACGGTTCGGCTACCCCGTAGAGCCAGAAGGCTTCCTGAGAAGACTACAGTGGCCTTCATCAGCCATACCGATAAGTCATATTTTCCAGTCATTCAGGCTGTCCATCTACCGATGACGCTATGAGCTTTCGATCTAATAAACCTCCTTTACGAACCTCGTTCTAGCGCTTTGTGGAGCCACACCTCGACCTCGCGCTCTACGTAGTCCCATTCTTTGGTGTCGCGCATGCGCCGCAGCAGTTCACCAAAGGCCTGGGTATGCTCAGGCGCAAACTCAAACCAGGTGAGAAAGTCGAAGGGTTCTTCTAGATCACGGCAATGGTGCAGTTGCCGCGCCACCTCGGGTAAATACTCTAGGCCAACGGCGGTATGGTGCGACTCTTCTTCAAAAATAGCTCGCCGTTCATCTTGGGCCAGGGCCCACCACTGGGTCGTTTTTTTAATCGGAATCAGTACCGCCGTCAGCGCCTCTGAGCGATTGAGGGTGGGCTGTACCGCCCGCAGGGTGTCGAGTTCTTGTCGCTTGGCGTAGCGCACATTGCTGACCACACTTTGGAGCACCCAGGCGCTATGGTTGGGGGGAGATTCGAGGGCACTATTGACGATAGTGAGCCGCTCAGCGGGCTCTAGATTGGCCCCGACAACAGACCGTATTTCAGTGATGCGCCACGGCCCCTGGCTACCGCCAACAAAAGCATATCGATTACTCATGGAATGCTCTGGCTAGATTGGAGAAAGCCTTTCGGATAATTTTAGCCTTTTTGATGGAGAGGTGCGATCGCACCTCTCCATCAAAAAGCCCCCACACCAATCAGCAGGGGCACATTGGCATCTTTGGTTTGTCTCAACCCATTATGGGTCGAGGTCTGGTGCCATTGGTCGACTAGTCTTTCTCCAGGTTTTCCCGGCGAATTTCATCGAGACGAGACGCATCTTTTTCGAGGTTTTCGCGACGCAGCTGATCAAAGTCTACACCGCCAGAAACCTCTTTTAGCTGGTCATCAGAGAGAGACTCGTCTTCGATTTCTCCAGTTTTTACAGTATCTTCAATCATGGGAGATTCTCCTAGGTCAGATTGCAATTTCGATTGCATGCTCATCCTAGGTAAAAGCCTTAGAAATTGTCTGCCAGAAAAAATCGGCCCTTGGCGATGTCTAAGCTTAGGGATTGCTGAGAAAAAGGCAGTAATTCCCTTGCTCTCAGCAGCAATTGAGGGAATAGAGCAAGCCTGACTGAATTGTGAAATTTGTAGAATAGGTGTCTCGTCTGTATGGGCAAGACCCTCGTTCTGCCGGCATAAATCAATTCGAATTGCCATAGATTTATCTATGGCGTTCTATTGATTGAGATGGACAGTTTCTAAGTAGGAATGTGTCAAAGCCTGCCTTGTTTACCTTAAAAGGTGTTTTTAACAACAAAGCATTGGAACTTGGCACGGAGCTTTGCTAGAAAAAATCTTTTCTTTTTGTAAAGTAACCCTCGAGTTGTGAAGTCCTTTTAGGATGAGGATGTTGTGTCGGTTGAGGCGATGACAGATACGTTGCTGCGCCTATTGAGTAATGCCGATATCGACTGGCTGATTGCCTGCGGCGATCGCCACACCCTGGCCCCAGGACAACGTTTGCTGCATCCCTCCATGGATTCTGATCGGGTGTCGATCATTGTTGAGGGAAGCCTGGGCGAAAGCGTTGCCGCCGCCCAAGGGGCCGTGGACGAGCCTGGGCTAATCGATGAACTCAACCAGGGCGACATCGTGGGTCTTAATCCGCTACTCGATGGGCCTAACCTGACAACGGTAACCGCGCTGAGGTCGACGCTGGTGCTGTCGCTGCCCACGGCCCAGCTGCAAGCCAAACTGAGCGAAGATGTGGCCTTTGCGGCCCATTTTTACCATGCGATCGCCCTTCAGCTCTCGGACCGTCTGCGCCGCCTGTTTGAGCACCGCGATCGCCTTCGATTTTGGGAATCCGGCAACGACGTGCTAACCGTGTTTGGCGAACTGCGCGACAGCGATATTGACTGGCTCACAGCCTTTGGTGCGATTGAAACCATCCCCGCCGAGCGGGTGCTTTTGCAAGCGGGTCGCCCGGTTGAGTTGCTTTACATTTTGCTGGAGGGCCAAATGGCGATGTCGGCTTCCCAGGGCAGCTTTAACCCCTTGGCTCTGTGCTTTCGGGGTCTCGAGAGCGCAGGCGATTGGCCCGTCGTAGCCACCCTCAGCCAGGGCAGCCTGCCAGGCCTGATGTCATTTTTAGACTTTCGCCCCCTGCCGGTGACGGTGCGAACCACGACCGAATCTCTCATCTTTGCCGTACCTCGTCAGACCCTAGCCACCAAGCTCCAGGTCGATGAAAGCTTTGCCTCCCGTTTCTATCGGGTAATTGCCCTGGGGATTCTGGGGCAGCTCCAGACTGTGAGCATGGGCCTGGTGGCTCCCGGTAGCCCTATGGATGACGAAGAGCTGGATATGGACGACCTACAGCAGGTGTCAGAAGGGGCCAAAAAATTTGGCTGGATGCTAGCCCAACTGGGAGTAAACCACCGTGGCTGAGCGCGAAAGCCTGTTTCGGCCAGCCGCTCTGGAGCGGCTGTCGTCCCCCGAGCGGCTCGATGAGCTGATGAAGCTGGTCACCCTCAAGACCTGGCTGCCCCTGGGCACCCTCGGGGTGCTGCTGGGCCTGGGCCTGCTGTGGAGCATTGTTGGGCGAGTGCCCGTCACCACCCACGGTCGCGGGCTGCTGGTGCAGGCGGATGACTCGCCGCAGCTGGTGGCCCTGCTGATCTTTGACAACCAGTACCGGGGGCAGCTGCGCCCTGGCATGCCCGTGGTGCTGATGCCCGAGACTCTAGTGGTCTACAACGAGCCGGGGGTAGCCGCCGAGGTGGCCGAAGTAATAGAGCCCATTGCCCTCACCCTCAGCCAGGCCCGCAACGGCGAAGACCCCTACGCGGGCGGGCTAGAGGTGGTGGCCCATCTGGCTCCCATGGTACAGGCCATGCCGCCCAACACCATCGTGCCGGGGGTGGCGGTAGAAGGGCGCATCACCCTGGCTCAAAAGCCGCCGATTGTGTTTGTGCTGCCGTTTTTAGACCGGGGTTAAAACGTTCAAGCTCTAAAACTTGCAAACGTTTAAACGTTCAAATAAACGTTCAAAGTTGAAACCCTACTCCCCCCTGCCGAGTCGCCTTGACGATGGTCTTCCTCATTCCCCCTACCCACTCCCGGTTCAAGCGGGTCAAAACCCCCACCGTGCTGCAAATGGAGGCGGTCGAATGCGGTGCGGCGGCCCTGGGTAAGGTGCTGGGCTACCACGGCAAAATCGTACCCCTGGCCGAGCTGCGCCAGGTCTGCGGAGTGTCGCGGGATGGGGTGACCGCCGCCAGCCTGCTCAAGGCCGCCCGCAGCTACGGCATAGAGGCTAAGGGCTTTAAGAAAAGCCTGGAGCGGGTGCTGGAGCTAGAGCCGCCTTTCATTGTGTTCTGGCACTTTAACCACTTTTTGGTGGTGGAAGGCCGGGATGCTCGCTGGGTTTACCTCAACGACCCGGCCACTGGCCCCCGTCGCGTCACTCCGGCTGAGTTTGACGAGGGCTACACGGGCATTGCCCTCACCTTTGCCCCAGGGCCAGAGTTTCAAACAGGCGGGCGCAGGCCGAACATGGCGCGATCGCTCTGGCAGCGGCTCCATCGCTCCTGGGGCATTCTCCTTTTAGCGCTGATTGCTGGACTGTTCCTGGTGCTGCCTGCCCTAGTGCTGCCCGCCCTCAGCCGCATTTTTGTGGATTCTGTCTTATTAGAAGGACGGTTTGACTGGCTGCCCTATTTATTGGTTGGGCTATTGCTGACGGCGGTGGTGCAGGGGTGGCTGACGGCGTTGCAGCTCAAGTATTTGCGATCGCTGCAAATTAAACTCGCCGTCGGCATGACCAGCCGCTTTGTGTGGCACGTGCTGCGCCTGCCCGTAGGCTTCTACGCCCAGCGATTTGCGGGGGAAATTGCCAGCCGCATTCGCCTCAACGATGAAGTGGCCACGGTGCTTTCAGGGCGGCTCACCAGTACCCTAATTAGCCTCGCCCTGGTGCTGTTCTACGCCCTGGCGATGGCCCAGTACGACCTGCTGCTGACGGCGATCGCCGTCGGCTTTGCCGCCATCAACGTCGCCACCCTCCAGTGGGTGGCACGCCAGCGAGTGGACGCAAATTTGCGACTGTCCCAGGAAACGGGGAAGGCCGCGGGGGTAGCGATCGCCGGTCTGCAAACCATGGAAACTCTCAAAGCCTCCGGTCTCGAGTCCGACTTCTTCGCCCGCTGGGCTGGCTACTACGCCAAATCGATCAATGCCCAGCAAGACCTTGGCCTCACCAACCAAATCCTCGGCGTTTTGCCCAGTCTACTCTCTGCCCTGTCCAGCCTCGCCCTGCTGGTGGTCGGCGGCTGGCGCGTCATCAGCGGCGACCTCACCATCGGCATGCTCGTCGCCTTTCAACTCCTGATGGTCAGCTTCCAGCGCCCGGTCAACAACCTGGTGCGCTTTGCCAGCACTTTGCAAACGCTGCAAGGGAACCTGACGCGACTCGATGATGTGTTGAGGAACCCAGTGGATCAGCAGCTTGGGAATGTAGGGGAGTGGGGGAGTGAGGGAGTGAGGGAGTGGGGGAGTAGGGGAGTGGGGGAGTGGGAGAGCCAGGAAGCCGAGAAGACTGTCCAACCCTCAAAACGAATTACCCCATCACCCCATCACCCCATTACCCCATCACCCCCACCTCCCCCATCCTCCCCCACTCACCGCCTCACCGGCACCATCACCCTCCACGACCTTGCCTTCGGCTACCATCCCCTTGAACCACCGCTGATTGAAGGATTGAGCTTGTCGATTCAGCCCGGCCAGCGCGTGGCCCTCGTCGGGGGCAGTGGCTCAGGAAAGTCAACCGTGGCAAAGGTGATTGCTGGGCTGTACGAACCCCGCGCCGGCACCATCTACCTCGACGGTGTGCCCCGCGCCCAGATTCCCCGCGCGGTGCTGACCAACTCCATTGCCGTAGTCGAGCAAGACATTCTGATTTTTGAAGGCACTATCCGCGACAACCTCACCCTGTGGGATACCACCATTCCCGAAGTAGAGCTGCGCCGCGCCGCCCAGGATGCTGCCATTGAAGAGGCCATTTTGGCTCTGCCCTATGGCTACGGTGCCTCGCTGCTCGAAGGGGCCGCCAACCTCAGCGGCGGTCAGCGCCAGCGGCTCGAAATTGCCCGCGCCCTAGTGGGCAACCCCTCGATTTTGATTCTCGACGAAGCCACCAGCGCCCTGGATACGGAAACGGAGCAGATCATCGACCAGAACCTCAGGCGGCGGGGCTGCACCTGCGTCATCGTCGCCCACCGGCTTAGCACCATCCGCGACTGCGACGAAATTTTGGTGTTTGAGCGGGGCCGGGTGGTGCAGCGGGGCACCCACGAGACTTTGTGGGCCGAGGGGGGGCTGTACCGCAGTCTGATTCAGAGCGAGGGGGGGTGAGGTAGTTGGGGATGGATTAATTTTGGCTGTTCGGGGGCGAGGGGTGGTGCATTACGGCGCGCCATTGATGGGTAGGTGGCTCAGGAGATCTAGACCGTGTAGGCAGAGCCGCGCCCTTGGCGCTATGCACCTTACCTCTGCGGAGGGCATGGTGGGCACTGCCCACCCTACGGTTCTGTTCGGAAGCAAGGGCATGGGGTTCTAGGATGCATCCATTCAGCATTGGCTTTAAACGTTCTCAGGGTTGTCTCAGACAGTCTGTTTATAGTGGCTGCAACGTTCAATTGTGTCCGAGGTCATCATGCAATTAAAGCGGTTTCTATTACTGAGTTTTTCCATTGCTCTAATGGCGGCTTGTGCATCCAGCCCATCTGGGGGAGCCAAGGATAACTCAGCGGCTGGGACTACGAAAGCTACATCTGAAGAAGTTGCAGCTGGGGCGGCAGGCGCTGCCAGTGAATCTGAAGAAAACACCAATACCCCAGAATCAAAGACAGCGACCAATGCAGCAGAGCCAGGGGTAATTAAGTCGGGTAGTTTTGTTTCTGGAGAGCATGACACCTCTGGAGTGGCCAGAATTATTAACAATGGCGGTCAGTTTGTTTTGGAACTGGATGAAACATTTCAAACGTCCTCGATGGGGCCTGATTTAGTCGTAGTTCTTCACCAGTCAGGGGATGTTATTGGCTCAACGGAGCCACCTGCTTTTCCGCTGCGAGAGGGAGATTACGTTGTCTTGGCGGAGCTTGAATCCTTTAGCGGTATTCAACGTTATGCCATTCCAGCCGATGTCAATTTAGATGACTACCGCTCGGCTGCTATTTGGTGTCGTCGATTTAATGCCACGTTTGGGGCTGCGACGCTTCAATAACTGCTTTCAAAGGTGGTGAATTTGGGGGTGGCGCATTGCTGCGCGAATGCCCTACAAATCTCCGGAGACCCACCTCTAACCCCCTTGGGAGAAGATTGCCCAGCCTAACTTTTTAATACATATATTCCTCCCATCCCCATCCCCCATCCACGCCCTCACCCATCCACGCCCCATGCTCCCCGCCACCCTATCCCCCTACACCATCACCGCCAATCGGCCGCTGCTGCTGACGAACCCCAGCCAGTTCTGGCAGGTGAAGTCGGGTCGGGTGGCGGTGTTTGCGGTGCCTTTTGCCCATGGGCGACCCGCTGGGGAACGTCGCTTTCTGTTCTGTGTCGGGGCTGGAGAAGCTGTCTTTGCCAGTGACATCTGCCCCGCCACCCACCTGGGACTGCTAGCCGTTGCCGTCGAACCCACCGAAATTGCCCCCCTGCCCCTGAGCGAAACCGACGCCACCGGCTGCCCCACCTCTTTGCTCAAAGCCCTGATCGATCCCTGGATTCACCACTGGGGTACGATCGACGGCTTCCCCAAACCCGCCCAGGCTGGCCAGGTGCCCGAAGTTCACTACATTTCGCTGACGCGGGGCCAGGTTTGCCGCCCCGATACCCAGGTGCTGTGGATTCGGATGCAGCAGGGCACCGCCACCTGGATGGGCAACCCCGCCTTCCCCCTCACCGCTGATCTGGGCTGTTTTCCCTTGGGCCAGGGCACCTATATGCAGGCCCAGGATCACATCGAGTTTTTTGCCCGGCCCACCGCCGAGGTCACCAGCCGCAAGGTGCTGATTCGCGGCCTGGCCCAGCTTCACCGCTACGGGTTTAGCACCATCGAGCAGATCGACGCCCGCCAGCAGCGCCTTGGCCTCAAACGGTTCCAGCAGCGCCAGCAACTCAACCAAACCGTAACTGAGAATGTCGTCCACAGTCTGGCGGGGGTGCTCGAAAGCGATCGCGTTGACTCGACCGAATCCCCTTTGCTAGCGGTAGCCGGAGCTGTAGGCAAAGCTCTGGGGGTGACCATCCACCCCCCCGCAGTCTCGGAGAATGCGGCGCGGATGAAGGAGCCGCTGGATGCGATCGCCCGCGCCTCCCAACTTCGCATTCGTCGAGTGCTGCTGCGGGGTGAATGGTGGCAACAGGACTGCGGCCCCCTAGCTGCCTACACCAAAACTGATCGCCAACCCGTCGCCCTCCTACCCCTGCCCGGTCCCCGCTACGAGATCTATGCCCCCGGTGGCATCGGGGAGTGCGCCGAGCAACTATCTCCCCATGGACAGCAAGGATTAAACGGTAAGCGCACCCCCCGCTACGGGTCATCCTCTAACCAAAATCTAAAATCCAAAATCCAAAATTCACCAGATCCAGGGCAGACCCATAGGTCCACCCCTACTCACCCACCCATCCACCCATCCACCCACCTACCTCTCACCCCCACCCTCGCCGCCCAGCTCGACCCCGTCGCCTTTGTCTTCTACCGCCCCCTGCCAACCGGCGACCTCAACGCCCTGTCACTGCTGCGCTTTGCCTTTCGCGGCCAGGGGCGGGACTGGCTGATGATTGGCCTCACTGGGGTCGCCGCTACCTTGATCGGCATGGTGGTGCCCCAGGCCACGGCGGTGCTGGTAGATACGGTGGTGCCCTACGGCGATCGCGCTCTGCTCTGGCAAATTGGTTTGGGTCTACTGGCGGCGGCTTTGGGGGCGGCGAGCTTTCAGCTGGCCCAGGCGATCGCCACCCTGCGGGTCGAGACCGGGGCCGATGCCCACCTGCAAGCTGCCGTGTGGGATCGGCTGCTGACGCTCAAGACCGGATTTTTTCGCCAGTACCCCACGGGCGATCTGGCCTCGCGGGTGTCGAGCATTTCTACGATTCGCCGCAAGCTCAGCGGCTCGGCGCTGCAAGGGCTGTTTGCTGGCATCTTCTCGCTGCTGAACCTGGGTTTGCTGATCTACTACAGCCCGTGGCTCGCGGCGATCGCGGTCATGGTTGGGCTACTGGTGATGGCCGTAACGGTCACCTCTGGCCTGGTGCTGGTGCGTCGCTACCGTCCTCTGTTGGAAATTCAGGGCCAGCTCTACGGTCTGGTGGTGCAGTTGATCAACGGCATTGCCAAGCTGCGCATGGCCGGGGCCGAGGAGCGGGCCTTTGCCGCCTGGGGCCAGCGCTACGGTCAGCAGCTGCGCCTCACCCTCAGCACCCAGCAGCTCGAAGATGGGGTGGCGGTGTTCAACACGGGGCTGCCAATTGTGACCACCGTGGCGCTGTTTTGGCTGGCGAGTTTCATGCTGGAGGGCGACGCAGACCTCTCTACTGGCACATTCCTGGCCTTCTCGGTGGCCTTTGGCACCTTCATCGCCGGTGCCACCAGCCTCAGCGATACTCTGGTGGATCTGCTGGATGTGGTGCCCCTGTGGCAGCGGGCCAGCCCCATTCTGCAAGCCGAGCCGGAGGTGAACCTGAGCAAGGCCGATCCGGGGCAACTGTCAGGGGCGATCGCGGTGGAGCGGGTCACCTTTCGTTACAGCGACGAGGGGCCAGTCATTCTCGACAACGTCAGTTTTGCGGCCCAGCCGGGAGAATTTATCGCCCTGGTGGGGCCGTCGGGCTCGGGCAAATCCACCGCCATGCGCCTGCTGCTGGGGTTTGATACGCCCCAGGCGGGTGCGGTCTACTACGACGGGCAGGCGCTGGCGGGGCTGGATGTGGTGGCGGTGCGTCGCCAGTGCGGCGTGGTGCTGCAAACCAGTCGTCTCAGCGCCGGGTCAATTTTTGAAAACCTGGCCGGGGGAGCGCTAATCACGCTGGATGATGCCTGGGATGCCGCTGAAAAAGCGGGCCTCGCCGCCGACCTGCGCGCCATGCCCATGCAGATGCACACAGTGGTGAGCGAGGGGGGCAGCAACCTGTCGGGGGGCCAGCGTCAGCGGCTGCTAATTGCCCGCGCCCTGGCGGTAAAGCCCAAAATTATGCTGATGGATGAGGCCACGAGTGCGTTGGATAACCGCACCCAAGCGATCGTCACCGAGAGCCTGAACCGCCTGAAAGTGACGCGGGTGGTGATCGCCCACCGCCTCAGCACCATTCGCCACGCCGATCGCATTTATGTACTGGAGGCGGGTCGCCTGGTGCAGCAGGGCAGTTTCGAGGAACTGGCGGGGCAGCCGGGCTTGTTTAGCCAGTTAATTAAGAGGCAGATGACGTGAGCAGTCGGCCTTCCAAACTCCGACCGGGAGGGATTGGGGTGGGGTAGCCCAACTCCAATCCCGCTTTAAAACGTGCGATACATCACCTAGTGAAACCCGTAAAACCGCTTAAACTTCTATGCTAAGCGCCTGCATTCTGAGAGCCTTTAGAATCTTGCCCAACCCCTTTGACTTTGGTGCCCCCGAGGCTCATCCCCTAGAGCCTACCCTGGACTTAGCCCAAGCCAACCAGGTGTTGCAGGCTTCCCTCAGCAAGCTAGCCGACGAGCCTGACTTAGAAAAGTTTTTGGGCCACCTGCTGACGGTGTGCAGCGATCGATTTATGGCCACAGAAGCGGGCATCTGGCGCTACGAAAATAGCTTGTTTCGCCTGTTTGTCTCCTATGAAGACGGCGAGATTAAGCACGAAGAGGGCATTAGCCACCCTGGTGCCAGTTTGGGGGTAGCCTGCAAAATTCAGAACCAGCATGTGCTGGCTCGGTTGCGCAAGCGCGAAATCATCAGCGACTACCCCGAAGACTTTGCCACCCAGCCTGTGTACGAACACTTTCGCGACTACTTTCGGCAGCGGGGCATTCAGGCGGCGCTGAAGATTCCGCTGTTTTTGGAAGATGACCTGCGGGGCATTTTGGTCATGCGCTTTCGGCACCGCCGAGTGTTTAAGCCCGAAGAAGCCGAGCTGGCCTTTGCGTTGGCCAACCAGGCGGTGCTGGCCCTAGAACTCACTCGCCTGGCGGAGGTGGCCCAAACCGCCGCCATTATGGAAGAGCGCAACCGTCTGGCCCGCGACATCCACGACACCCTGGCTCAGACCTTTACCAGCATTCTCATGCGGCTTCAGGCGGCGGCGCTGACCCTCGATGGCGCCGGCAATGGGGCCGAGGCCAGGGCCAATATCGATCGCGCCTGCGATCTGGCCCGCGAGGGGCTGGCCAACACCCGGCGCTCAGTGCAGGCGCTGCGGCCCCCAGCGCTGATGGGGCGATCGCTGTCTATGGCCCTGGCCGACTGCCTGCAACAGATGACTGAGGGCACCCCCCTGACCAGCGAGTTTCGCCTGGAGGGGCAGCCTGTGCCCCTGGATGACGACACCGAGCTAGAGCTGTTTCGC